>SLFT01000407.1 GCA_007124105.1 Candidatus Hydrogenedentota bacterium
GAAACAACCGGCGAGGGTGAAGACCACATAGAAGGCGAGAGTACAGAAGGGGAAAGCGAAGGCGAGGAGCAACCTGCTGAAGGTGAAACAACCGGCGAGGGTGAAGACCACATAGAAGGCGAGAGTACAGAAGGGGAAAGCGAAGGCGAGGAGCAACCTGCTGAAGGTGAAACTGAAGGCGAGACCTCTGGCGAAAGCGAGATAACAGACGGCGAAACAGTCGAAGGTGAAGCGGGAACTGAGGAGGAAGAGCAACCTGCAGAAGGTGAGGACGCGTCCGACGATATAGGCGGTGAACCCGAAGAAGGTGAAACCCTTACGCCAGCGGATATTGCACAAGCGCTTCTTGACGCCTTTGAAGACAGTGATATTGACGGAGACGGCCTCCTGAGTTTCGAGGAAGCGCGCCTGGCTCTGCCGGAATTGACGCGCGCGCAGTTTGACGCTCTGGATACCAATGCTGACGGTATGCTCTGTCGAGACGAGCTCATTGCGGCACTTGAAGAACCGCAAGAAAGATGCGGCTGTCTTCGTGGTTGCAACAACGATATAACAACCGGCAGAGAAGCCGTCAAGCGCATGCTGGGCAACTGGCTGCTTCTTGGATTGAGCATGCTGGTATTGCTGTCTGTAACTGCCGCGAGAAAGCCGGTTTAGCCGTAACTGTCTACCGATGCCTGTTTCGGTGCCGAGGCAATGAAATCTGGGCCAGTCACTCATGAGCCTCAAGGCGCCACCGTGAACAACGAAGATATGGAGGCGCATCGTCTGACACCGTCCGACATCGTCCAACATCGTCCAACAATGTCCAACAATGTCCGCCTGCCTACCGATTACGGCTCCCGTGTTTTCGAGCGGTCTTACAGTTCATCAGGCGGCGGATAAATAGAATGGTAGGCGGCGTAATTTGCGAGCACTACCTTCACATAATGATTGGTCTCGCCGAAAGGGATGGCCTCCACAAACTCTTCGAGGCTGTGGTTTGCAAAACGCGCGCGCCAGCGGTCGCAATTGCCGGGGCCGGCGTTGTACGAAGCCAATGCGTAGACCATGTTCTGTTGCGAGCGGTCCAGCATACGCCGCAGATATACCGCGCCCAGCAGGATTGAGTTTCGCGGCGATTTCAAGTGCCGTACATGGTCGGCGGTGACGCGCGCGTCCACATCTCCCAGCCATTTCGCGGTGGCCGGCATCAATTGCAGTACGCCTGTGGCCCCTGCGTGGGATACCACCCCGGCGCGAAAGGTGCTCTCCTGTCGCGCAATGGCCAGCACGAGATAGGGGTCGAGGTCGAGCTTTTTTGAAATCGCCTGAACCTTGTCCCAATAAGCCAGCGGATAATCCACCCGGAGCCGGGCAATGGAACGGGCATCGCCTTCAATACCCCAGTCGCGATCATTGACAAACTGGTGAAGGGTATGCATGAACCCGGCATCAGCGATGACGGGGAACCAGTGTTTTTCCAGCGAAGCGGGTATGGTGGTAATCAGATACAGCGCTTCCCATTCGCCTTCTTCGAGCCCATGCATCCCGAAGAAGCGAAGCCGTTGGTACGCGTCCTGGTGCGCAATCAGCCCCCCCCTCATCCACTGGTTCCCAAATTCAATTTGGGAACCAGTGGATGGGGTATCCAGTGCGGCGGGCATAGGCTGGACAAATGGGTCTGTACTGGTTACGCGTAGCGACCGTCCGGAAGCGTTGGCGGGCGCGTGTTTCTGCAATGCGCGATGGGCATAAAAATGGCCAAAACCCACATTGGCTGCGCGTCGCAAATACGCGTCGCGACGTTCCGTGTCCTGTTTCGCTTCAGCCATTTGCGCCGCGCGATAATACCCCTCGGCGGTAAACCGACCCTGTGGAAACAGACGGCCCAACTCATCATAGCGCTCGAATGCGTCGCTTATATTGCCTGTTTCACGGGCGTGGCCGGCCAGATAGAAGAGCGACCGGGGAGCGCGCACATGTTCGGGATGGCGATCAACCAGCTGCCGGTACATACGCAATGCGGCCGCCTTGTTCGGAAGCGCCTCGTAGCGCTCGGACAACCACCAGTAGACATCGCCCGCGTCGCGTCCGCCGGGGAAATGCTCGGAGAGCAGTCGCGCCAACATCTCCGAAACCTCATAGCGCTGGTTGCCCGCCTGTTCGCGCGCCGTCAACATCAGCCACACGCGCGCCCACAGGTTGTCCTGGTTTCCGCGAAGCAACGCATCGAGATGTTCCCGCGCATTGGCCAGGTCCGTCTGCGCGCCCGCCAGTATCATGTCCAGAGTCAACAACGGCACTGGCACATCCTCGGGACCGCACAATATTACGTCCTCCCGGCCCATGGCCTCGCGCGCCTCGCGAAGGTTGCCCGAACGCGCCAGCCCGTACACGCCCCAGACGCGGTCGGATTGTTCCGGCGACTTCAGCAGTTGCCGCGCGGCGTCGCGACGGGGCGCAACATAGATGGTGGTGGCGGCAATGTGTCGGAACCAGGCAAAGCCCTCGTGTTCCACGCCGGGCGTCTGTAAGGCGTTTTCGGCGGCGTTCCAGGCGAAGCTGTCAAGAAACCACGGCATCGGCTCCAGTCCGGCGAGCGTGCTGTTGTAATATACGCGCGCCTGGTCCCGGCGCTGCTGTTCACGATACATCCGGGCCAGCCGCATCGCCGCAAGTCGCATCCAGGGCCCCTCCGGATATTCCGCCATAACATGCTTGAATAGCGCTTCGGCTTCTTCTGTGTCGCCCGCGGCATGATGATTTTTCCCGGCGCGCAACAGGGCATAGGGCCGCAGTATTTCGGATTGGTCGGCGCATTCCCGAAACAGCTTTGCCGCGTTGTCATGCATTTGCGCGCGTTCCGACTGGTCGCCGGAAAGAAACAGCGTTGCGCCCTCGCATTCAGGAAACACAGCGCCTAAAGTCATCAGCAGCACCATCAACATAAAAAATTTCCCTTAACCCGGATATTTCACCAGGTTTCGTTGTTCGCCTTTTCAGTGATTTGCGCAAATACGACGCGCGCTTGTTCCTTATTTGATTGCGTTTAACACACAGGCAAGCAACACGCATACTGACGCGCTCCTTGATAACGAAAACAAAAAGCGCAAGTATGACTTGCGCATAGACAACGCCAACAGCGTTTCAATCGTCTTTTGGGGGAAGGGGCGCATTAAAAGCGCGGCAGTTTACATTCACAGCAGGCGCGGCCTTTTCAACGAGAACGAACTATTGCCGACCATCACGACATCAAGCGTTTCTATGCGCACACAAAATACCTGTTCGTTGCGCAACAAAGCGCCCTGGCTTATCGTTCAAAAGACAAAGCGGGCACATCACCGTCCAGTTGAGGCCAGGCGTCATAATCGCGGTCCAGCGTCATACCGTTGTCCGAGACCATAACCCAGGTTCCCTTAGGGGCATGAGGATCATATTCGAGCCTGCGCCCATCGGGCCAGGTAAATTGTCGTTGCAACCGACCAGCATCTGGATTCTGAACATTGATGGCGGCAAGAACAGCCTCGGGCGTATCGCCGTCATCTGGGAAGAGCGTGATAATTCCCAAGTTCGCCACGCTATAGACGCCTATAAGCGGCGAGTCCGCGGCTGCGCCCCTGAACATTCGCCAGCCCGCCGACTCGGCGAGCGCCGCGTACCGCTCCGGCACGGATACCGGCGCGTTGGCAACGGCAAAACGGCGGTATACACCGGTATTATTCCACTCACGCCAATGACCGCGTCCCGGTATGTGAAAACACTGTTGCGCGTCTGTTTCGCCGTCGCCGAGCAGCAAGGTTACCGGACGCGCCACTATGCGCGACCGCCAGCCGCGATTCGCGCCGCCGGCGCTCAACAGATAGCCCGGGCCGCCGCTGTACAATTCTGGACACGCGGACGCGCCGCGCCCAAAACGCGCAAAATAATGCTCGGGCTTGTCCAGCGTCCACCGTCGCACGTCTGCGGGAATCTGATAAGGAAGCAGTTCGGCCAGCAAAGTGGCGACCTGAAACGCGCCAGGCGCAGAGTCGCCATTCAACGCGGCATCCCTGTCCGCCGCCCATATACGCATGAATGCTGTGTGCGGATCCGCGTGCATCGAAGTGATGGAGGCCCGTTCATATTGACGACGAAACGGCGGGTTGCGCCGCAAATCAAGACTGCCCAGGGCATATTGCAGGTTCAGTATATCAAGCAGATACCTGGCCGTCAGCCGTATCTCGGACGCGTCCGGATAGGCCTCAAGATTCATCAGGGCATGAAGCGTAAATCTGATATAGGGTCTCGAATTAAACTCGTACACGCCTTCGTGCAGCATTTCCTCCAGGTATTCAATCAACCAGGTCTCAAGCCCGTTCTCTTGATTGTTATAACGCGGGTCTGTCCGTTGCGCCGCCGTGCCATGCGTGGCCAGCCATTGGTTCTTCAAATAGCGGCTGCCCTCTGTCATTAAATGGTGGTTTTCCGTGTCAAGGACAAGGCCGATGGTGCGCGGCGCGGCCTCCATTGGTTCGCCGCCGTCTTGATTCAGTAGAACGTCAAGCAGGTACTGTCTTGTTTCCGGATACAGCAGTTCGGGTTTATCGCCGAACATATACAGCAGGGTTGTAAGCGCAACCAGCGCGAAATCGTAATCGCCGGCGTGCAACAGCCAGGAAGAACCCGCTCTTGCCGACGGACGCGCCGAACGCAGATAGCGGTTCACAGCGTCTATATCGGTGTTCTCCGCCAGTTTCACCAAGGCTATGTGCGCAGTGTGCGCGTTTAAGCGTCGCGACCGATCGGATAAATCGCGCGCGCTCCAGCGACGCAACACGATGCCGCCCTCTGCCGTGGGCGCGGGCCGGGTGAACGGCGACCGCGCCGCAGTATCCATGGCCGGCATCTGATCGCCAAGCGGTATCGGATGGGTCTGATAACGGCCTTCTCCAAACCAACAAGGGTCAACAAACGTCCACAGGGAAAGCAGCAATGCGGCGCCGGATATACCCAGCGGAAGTATCCAATGGGTAAATCCTTTTGGTGTACAGTTTCTTGTCATACGGCAACGTTTCCTCGTAGCAGTCTAAAGCGGGTAGCCCCGCAATCCAGAAGTAAAGCCGCTCTTTTTCTCATAAGTCCTATGTGTCCTATAAGTCCCATACATCCTACGGGACCGCAAAAGCGGGGCCAGTCGCTGATGACGCTTCACGTCCCTGATAGACTGTGAAAAAGTGGCCGGAGCAGGATGCTCGGGCCATATTGAGACTAAATGTTTCAGAGCAGCGCAGTCTACGCTCGCTGTCCAGCGTTCAGTCGTTCCCGTGCGCTGGCGTCAGTCCTTGTTTTTGCGGCCAAACCGGCCTGCCATGCGGCCACTGTGATGTGACCCGTCTGAACAGCCCTTTGTTTCATCAGTTCCGTTGGCGCGGCGGCCGTTTTCTTTTGACGGGAAAGATAACGTAGAATAGGCACAAGGTCTTGATGGAGCTGGTACAGCAGCTTCATGGCATCTATTTGCTTGCGTTGTCCCGTTGAGAACCTTTTCCCGCAGGAAACGCGGATGGCATCAGGAATCGTGGAATGAACTTGGAACAGCTCGCACAGGAAATCGGGGCGCACATAGAAACGCCTGCGACCCCAGAACGCGCAGATATAGAGCGCGTGTATGCGGGCGATCGCATGAGCGATCTGCTGGGAGCGGCATCAGAGCGCACATTGCTGGCAACACATATCGCCAATTGCGGCCTGTTGCGTCTTATCGAGTTGATGGATGTACCCGCGATATGCTTCGCGAACGGCGCAACGCCCGATCCTGCCGTGGTTGAGGCGGCGCGTGAAACAGGGACGGCGCTGCTTGTCTCCCCCTGGGATTTATACGAGACCTGTGGACGCCTGTATGCGGCGCTGAACCATGAAAAACAGAGGGCCGCGCCGTCATGACCGAAATCACGGGCGAGATCAGGAGCGGTGATTATGTTTCAGCGGGCCAGGCATCGAAAAGAATCAAAGATGCGCTAAAACGAATTGGCGCAGACCCCGCCGCCGTACGTCGCGCCATGGTGGCCGCCTATGAAGCGGAAATGAACGTGGTTATTCATACACGGGGAGGTACGCTTCGCGCGGCGGTCACCCCGGAAAAACTCGATGTGCTGGTAAACGATATCGGCCCGGGCATTACGGACATAGCACAGGCCATGCGCGAGGGCTTCTCAACAGCGCCGCCTGAAGCGCGCGACCTGGGCTTTGGCGCGGGCATGGGCCTGCCCAACATACGGCGCAACACGGACCGCTTTTCCATTTTTTCCGAGCCCGACAAAGGCACCCGTCTGCGATTCACCATTTTTCTGGAACCACACGCGCCGGCAGCCGCCTATACCGCTGCTGTACGCATCACGCCGGAACGGTGCAAGCAGTGTTTGCGGTGTCTTCATGTATGTCCCACCCAGGCTGTCCGTATTCGCAATGGCGCGCCCATTATCCTTCCGCATCTGTGTATTGGTTGCGCCGCTTGCCGCATGGTATGCCCCGAAGACGTATACGGCATCGGATGCCCGGACAATATGCCGACACCCGAACCGGACACCACCCTTTTCGTGCCTGCGCCGTTACGGGGCCAGTTTGGCGGCCAACTATCCGAGGAAACACTGCGCAATGCGCTGAAATCGCTTGGTTGGAACACCGTCTGGTTCAGCGACCCCTGGGAGTCGGCGCTCGAGGATGCCGTGAAACGCTACGCGCGCGAACAAACGAACAGGCCCGTATTGACGCCGGTATGTCCCGCTGTGGTGAACCTGATACAGGTGCGCTATCCATCGCTGCTGGAATATGTACCCCCCTTCATGAGCGCACTAGAATCGGCCCGTGAATCATTGTCCCAGGGACGCGGCGTTTTCGTCGTACCCTGCGCGGCATTGTGTACGCTCGCTCACGAATCAAGCGCGCTGCACCCTTGTGTCGCCGTGTCCCCGGGCGGCTTGCTTCGTCGCCTTGCACCCTTGCTCAAGACCCGAGAAGAACAACCCCCACCGAGCGCGGCGCGTCCCGATACTATTTCCAACGCGCCTGTGTCTATTTCTGGTATTGACCAGGTCTGTCAATTTCTGGACGAAGTGGAAGACGGACGGGTAAACGACTGCGGTGTTGTGGCATTATATGCGTGTGACTCTGGATGCTTCGGCGCTCCTGTCTGGCCCGAGCATCCCGAAGTGTCCCGATATCGCAGCGCAACGGACAATACGCAGGATGCGATCGGCGCAACAGCGCTGTATCGTCCGAAGTTGCTCGAGGCGCGCACGGGGTTGCGGCTTGACGCGGATATGAATCGCGCCATTGAAAAGCTGGCGCGGATAGACCGTATCCGTGCGCAACTCCCCGGACGCGATTGCGGCGTGTGCGGGTCGCCGACCTGTTTGGCGCTGGCCGAGGACATTGTAATGGCGCGCGCCGACGCCCAGGCATGTGTTTACAAAAAGCAGGACGATGACAATGGGACGGCATCGTCCGACAAGGAGAACGCACCATGAATTTGGCCGCCCTCGCCGATTCGCTTGGACTTGAAAACCTTACGCCAGAAATTAACCTCGGGCAATCATCTGAAATCACCCATGGTTACGCGTCGGACTTGCTCAGTGATGTGCTCGCCCATGCCCCGCGCGGCGGCGTGCTTGTAACCGTGCAGGTACACCTGAACGTCATCGCCGTTTCGGTACACGCCGACCTGGCCGCCGTTATTTTCGCGCTCGGACGTGAACCGGACTCTGCCACCAGGGAAAAGGCGGCGGAAGAGGGCATCTGCCTGCTGGCGTCAAAGGCGCCCGCTTTCGAAATTGTAGGGAAACTATATGAAATGGGGCTCCGGGGCAATAAAGCATGAGACCCATGGCGGCGGACCTGCATGTGCATACAGCGTTGTCCCCCTGCGCGGATGACGACATGACGCCGCAAGCAATCGTCATGGCAGCCATCGCAGCGGAAATTGACATCATTGCTGTATGCGACCATAACAGCGCGGAAAACACCGGCGCGGTACAGGAGGCCGCCCGTAGTTTTGCCGGCGACCTGTTCGGCGTTATCGCCGGAATGGAAATCACCACCGCTGAAGAGGCGCATATCGTAGCATTGTTTCCCGATGTGGAGAGCGCCATGAACGCATCGGACGAAGTGGCCTGTCATCTGCCGGAGGGACTGACAGGCGTTCGCAAGTACGGCAACCAATATGTCATGGACGCAACCGGAGAGGTGATTCGCGAAGTTGATGCTTTGCTGTCGTGGGCGTCCGACCTTACCGTGAGTCAGACTGTGACGCTTATCCATAAACACGGCGGGCTCGCGGTGGCCGCCCATGTTGATCGCCCCTCCTTTTCAATTATCAGTCAGCTGGGTTTTATGCCTGAGGATGCGGAATTTGACGCCGTCGAGATATCCGCCGCGGGCGCAAAAGATGGGCGCGCAACGGAATTCGAAGCTTTGGGATATCCGATAATCGTTGCGTCCGACGCCCATTTCCCCGATAATATTGGAGACGGAAAGGCCCTTTTCCATATTGATTCACCAGTGTTTTCGGAAGTGGCCCTGGCATTCAAAGGCGTGGGAAACAGGAGTATTCAACTTGCGTGAATTGGCGTTGCATATACTTGATATCCTCGAAAACTCCGTGCGGGCAGGCGCCACGCATATCTGTGTGATCATTGAACTGGACAAAGAAGAACGTTGGCTGACCCTGGTCGTAAAGGACAATGGTCCCGGCTTGCCTGTTAGCCCCGAACAAGCCCTCGACCCCTTTTTTACCACCAAAGCTGAAAAACGCACAGGACTGGGATTGAGTTTATTCCAGGCCGCGGCACATCAGGCAGGGGGCGCCCTCGCATTAAGCGCATCTGAATCAGGCGGCATCCAGGTGCGGGCTACATTCCAATATCATCACATTGATCGAGCGCCCCTGGGCGATATGGCCGGGTCGCTTATGGCGCTGCTATTAAGCAACTCTCTTATATGCGTCTCATGCGTATGCCGCGGCCCCAACGGCGTGTTCACGGTACTCTCGCAAGATGACGAAACCGACGCCGAAGCGGCTTCGCCCTTCGCCCGCGCGCGCGTTTTCGCGCAACGGGTGCGCGAAGCCATCACGCAAGCCGGCATCAATACTTGAGGCGGCCTTGCAGCTGTTCATTGCTTTTCGCTAATGCCCCAGCGCAAGGGAGTATGCAGCTGTCCCTGCTCTCACGGCCTCAATGCAGATGTAGACAATAATACACCTGCTAACCAGTCACGAATATTTTTGCTTGCATTGTTTTTTCGTAACTGTCTAGCATGATGCCTTCCTAAATCAAACTTTTCGATTCTGCAGGGTGGGTTCCGCTTCGCTTCACCCACAGTCCTCTTTTGGGGTCTATTGGTAGACAGTTACGTTTTTTCTTGCATTGTTGCATTCAAAACAAAGGAAGGTGTATCATGAACTCGGCATGATAGCGTTTAAACTGCATTAATGC
>SLFT01000289.1 GCA_007124105.1 Candidatus Hydrogenedentota bacterium
AGTTGCGAAATAAACTTGATTTGTTGTTCCTGTCTACGTTATAAAATAGGCGAGAGGGCTGGCATCCAGATGTGGCCCTGAGTGTGTGGTATCGTGTGGGAACAGAAACCAGGGTTGTTTGATGAGACCAACAGCAACCCAAACATTAAGGAGCGGGTCATGAAGTTTTTTTCGTTGCGTAGCATTGTAACAGGAGTGATCGTCGCAGTAGCGTTGGCATCGTTGACAGGTTGCAGCCCTGGCATTCCGTTCGAGGTACCTGTTCACAGGGAACTTGAGATACCTGCCATTGAGGAATTTCCAGACGGCTCCCGCAATATCCCCGAGGAATTCCAGCGGTATTTTGGCGATTGGGACGAAGTCCGGGATAATTTGGTGGAATTATCGGAAACGGAGTTTAAATTTAATCAAGAACGAATCATCTGCGCCGAAAACGTCCTTGAGAGCATCAAGGATGAAACGTTCCAGGAACTCGCAAGAAGAACGATAGACAGGGGGCGGTTGAAATCTGTGATTGTAAACTCCATAGAGCTGAGAGCTTCCGAGGGCGATTTCAATTGGATTTCGGAAATCGTGGATATCGTCACTTATGAAGGCGTAGAATATTATTTCTTTTTGGACCGATCAGACCCAACAATACTTTTCCTGGAGCCGGAGGTTCCTTTTTTTGGCCCCAAGCCTGATCTCGCCGGTGTGTTTGACGACGACGACTTTGACGGGTGTGTACAAAACTTCGTCGAAATAGCGGGGACTTTGCCGCCACAGAAATGTGTGTTCGACGTAGTGGTGAATGTCGAGGTCAAATTGCGCTGGTTCAGTGGGTATTGGCTTAACAGGCTTTTCGGTTAGGTTTCCCATCTGATTGGGCCGCGCTGATTTGTTGATCGTTATATGAGTTATTCGCGTTCAAAATAATTGGAAGTGTGCGACAAAACAGGGTGTGTCCGCCTGTATCATGTTTACAGCCCTGCCGCCATTCGCCCGGGTTGTTGGAACAGGTGGACGCGCCGAAATGGATGATAACAACAGGTGTATTGAGGAACGGACAATGAAGATTGTGTCGTCTTGCCGCATGGTGGGGTTGCTTACTCTCGCAGTGACAGCAACAATAATGACGGGCTGTTTTCCGGCTATTCCCTTAACTGTGACCGTTCACAATAATCTTGAGATACCGGCCATCTCGGAGTTTCCAGACGGCGAACGCACCATCCCCGAGGAATTTCAGCGCTATTTTGGTGATTGGGATGAAGTTTCAGAGAATTTGGAAACGATGTCAAGCAGGACATTCTTGTACAAGCAAGCGAGAACGATTTGCGCTGCTGACATTTTGGAGAGCGTAAAAAACGAGGCGTTTCGCGCTCTCGCTCGAAGAGCAATCAACAGGGGCCGTCTGCGCAACGTGAGTGTGCAGTCAATTCGACTGGAAGCGTCTCAGGGCGATTTCAGCTGGATTACGGACATTATGGATAAAGTCACCTTTGACGACACGGAGTATTACTTCTTCCTGGATAAACCAGAGCCAACAGTGCTCCATCTGGAACCTGCAATTCCCTTCCTGGGACAGAAGCCGGACTTGGCGGGCGTATTTGACGCCGAGAATTTTGACGGGTGCGTACAAAATTACGTCGAGATTTCAGGTACATTGCCGCCACAAAAATGTGTATTCAACGTGATTGTGAATCTCGAAATTGGGCTATCGTGGTTCAGTGGTTACTGGCTAAACACTATCTTCGGATAGATAGGGAGCAAGCCCAGGCGAGTGAAATGGAATCGCCGTGGCTGATTTCATATATACTATTGACGCGTCTCGTCGCGAATGGTCAACAGTTCCTTCATAACCTCGTACAGGTTGGGTTGCGCGTCGCGAAGGCCAAACGCGTCGTGCATGCGTTTATAAAGGGTGAAGAGGCGGTCGTAGCATGCCCTGTTTTCCGCGATGGGCTCGTAAACCTTTTCGTCCATGCGCGCCATGGCTGTTGCGGCATCCTCAAAATTATCGTGGCCGCCCGCTTTTCTTCCCGCTGCAACAGCGCCGGCCATGGCCGCGCCGAGAGCGCATGTCTGGGCGCTTCTTGATATCTCGAGGGGCCGTCCCATAACATCGGCGTAAATCTGCATGAGCAGCGCATTCTTGCCCGAGATACCGCCGCAGTTGACAATACGATCAACGGTCATGCCATATTCGATGAACCGCTCCATGATCACCCGTGCGCCAAATGCTGTGGCTTCAATCAGGGCGCGGTAAACCTCCTCGGGGCGGGTATGCAGAGTCATGCCGATGAGCCCGCCGGTAAGACGCTGGTCCACCAGCACCGTGCGATTGCCGTTATGCCAGTCCAGCGCGAGCAAACCGCTTTCGCCCGGCTTCAATTCCAGCGCCTTTTTCGTCAAGGATTCATGGGTCTCGCTCATGGGCCGCATCTCGCTGACGAACCAGTTGAAAATATCGCCCACCGCCGATTGTCCCGCTTCAAGACCATAACAGCCAGGCAGTATGGACTCGGGCACAACGCCGCACAGCCCGGGGATATCCGGCAGTTCGGTGGTCATGGGCGCCACCAGCATGTCGCAGCAGGAGGTGCCAATAATTTTCACCAGCACACCGGGCTTGATGCCGCTGCCCACCGCGCCCAAATGCGCGTCAAATGCGCCCATGGCCACAGGCGTGTCCTCCGGCAATCCAAGCTTCGCCGCCCATTCCCCGGTAAGACCGCCCGCGGCGTCGGAAACGTTAAACGCCCGGTCCGGCAAGGTGGCGCGAACACGGCCGAGGGCCGGGTCTACCGCCTCGATAAATTCCATGTCGGGATAACCGCCCCAGTTCGGATTGAACATAGCCTTGTGGCCCGCCGCGCAGATGCAGCGCTTGACAGTGTCAGGATGGGCCGTGCCCGTCAGAATGCCTGTCATCCAGTCGGCATGTTCCACCCAGGTATATGCCGCGTCAAACACGCTTGGCGCGGAACGTTTGCACTGCAATATCTTGCTCCAGAACCACTCCGATGAATACGCGCCGCCGCATTTTGCCAGGTACTGAGGCCGCATCTCTTTTGCAAGCGCTGTAATCTCGGCGGCCTCAGCATGACCGGTATGGTCCTTCCACAACCACGCCATTGCCGCGGGTTCCTTTTTGAACTCGGAAAGAAGCGCCAGCGGCGTACCATTCTTATCAACAGGAATGGGCGTCGAACCTGTAGTGTCCACACCAATGCCTATGACGCGGTCCGCGGAAAATCCGGAAACACTGGCTGCCTGCTGTAATGCGCCTTGAACCGCTTTTTCGGTTGCTTCAATGTAATCGCTTGGATGTTGTCGCGCCAGGTCGGGGTTCCTGGGATCGAGCACAATACCCTTATCGCCTGTGGGAAATTCAAAAACCTGCGATGCGATCTCCTCGCCGGTAGCCGTGTTCGCCACAATTGCCCTGGCTGAGTTGGTGCCGAAATCCAGTCCGATAGCAAAATGTTCGCTCATGGTGCCACTTCCTTTTTATCATGTTGAGACGCTGTTCACAAAAGTCAAGACGCTTCTACATCGCCTACGTTGCATCTGATTATAGCCCAGCTCCCGCGTGGAAGCGCAACCCCGCGAATCATTTTTACGCATTGCTCCACACGCTACATTGTTTTTTATAGACATTGATTGGTAAGGTACTGTCAAGATGCAGATACGCGCCGGAACTCAATTCGCGCCAATAACAATAGAAGAAGACGACAAACCATGCAGGTGATTATCCGAGATACAAAAGAAGCGGCCATTGAACTAACGGCCGCCGTGTTGGCCCGTCAACTTCGCGTCAAGCCAAATTCGGTGCTGGGACTGGCCACCGGACGCACCATGGAAGGATTGTATGCGCGACTCGCCGAGATGCATCGCGTGGACGGGCTGGACTTTTCTCTTGCCGTTACCTTTAACCTGGATGAATATGTTGGACTCGCGCCCGAACACAAAAACGCTTATCGCTACTATATGAATCATCACCTCTTCCATAAGGTGAACATTGATGTGCGCAACACCCACCTGCCTGACGGCATGGCCGCTGATCCCGAGGCGGAAGGCGCGCGTTACGACGAACTGATAGCGGATGTTGGCGGCATTGACCTCCAGTTATTGAGCATTGGCGAGTCGGGACACATTGGTTTCAACGAGCCCCTTTCCGCCATGTTCTCGCGCACACGGGTAAAGGCGCTCACGCCCAGGACTATCGAACAGAATGCTCCATTGTTCGACAATGCGGAAGCGATGCCGCGTTTTGCCATCACCATGGGCGTAGGCACCATTCTGGAGGCGACCCGGTGTATCATGCTTGTAACCGGCGCCAAGAAGGCTGACATCATCGCCAAAGCCGTCGAAGGGCCTGTCACTTCGATGATCAGCGCCAGCGCCTTGCAACTACACCCAAGCTGCACAGTCATAACTGACGCGGCAGCAGCGGCAAATCTGGAACAACAGGAATACTACCGTTGGATATTTGACCACGATCCACAGTGGGACCCCTTCCGTTGATCGGGTCTTTACATCAATAAAAGCATCGAAAACGCGCACGGGCGCAGGGAGAGGATACCAGTATGACGCAGACCTCGGACGGACGGATACCAACATTGCATGTAGTGGGCGATTCGATACCGCAAGCCTATTTCAGGGCGATAAAGGCTGTATGGGAAAATGGTTTCGCCATGCGCACTGAATACGACCGTAAAAACAGCGCGGGCGCATACATTGATCCGCCCAGCCGCGACGCGCGTGTGTTAATTGAGGTGAAGGACCCATTCGCCCAGCCCCGCTTCCCCCCTATCTCCTTTTGTGAGGTCGGCGTGTATATTGCTGAAATTATGGGCGCGAAAGATTATCGCGTGCTGCCCTTCGAGACGCTCGCTGATGCCGCGCATGGCGAAATGACGGCTCAGGAATGGCCGTACACCTACCACCAGCGCCTGTTCGCGCATCCGGACGCAGGCGGTTCAATAGTGGATCAAATCGCTCTTGCCGTGGAACGCGTCGCGGAAACGCCTCATACGCGAAGGGCGGTGGCCACCACGTCCGTGCCTAATCTGGACCCGTATCTGCGCGAAGACATCCCCTGCCTGCGCGAGATTCAATTGCGTTGTCCCGAGGATGCCGATGGCAATCTGGTGTTGAACATGAACACGCTGTGGCGCTCTCGCGATTTGTATAAGGCCTGGGGCGACAACCTTATCGCCATCACGTTTCTGCAGCAGACCATTGCCCGGCAGATAGCTGAGAAGACCGGGCGCCCTGTGCGTCCCGGCAGTTATGCCGATTACAGCTGTTCGCTCCATATTTACGGACAGGATTTTGGGGCCGTGGGCGGAGACGCGGAGCGCGGTCTGCAAAGCTTCTTTGATACATTCGACGAAGACGCCTTTATTGCGCGCTCCCTTCCCAGCGAGATTGCACGGGACATGCTGGTGCTGCCGCAACTGAAAAACCTGCTCACGGAACGCGAAATAGAACAGTGGCGCTTCCCGCCTGAAAGCATCGCGTTAATAAACAAACTTATTGCGGACATCGAAAGCGGCGGCTTTATGGTATAGTGGCGCGACTATTGCCCTGTCTTGCGTTTTGCCGCTCCGACCATGGCGTTAAGAAAAGCGGAGCGAAGCGGCTTAATGGCCAATACCGCGCGCGCAGGCGGCGTGCGTTCCAACACAGCCAGCATACGTCCCAACGCGCGATACCCCAGAGTCTCCGGTTCGTCGAAAATGAGATTCGCCAGTTTCCCGCGCTCGATGGCCATTGCAACAACACGGTCAAAAGTGCTTTCGGGCGGCAGTATGCGCTTTTCGCGACGCGTCATGTGGATAGCGTTGAACTTGCACGCTGAGTAGCATACGCCACAGCCGAGACATAGTTCCGTGTCGCATTGAACCGTCTTTTTCGTAACGCCCGCAGCGTCGAGCTTCTCCACGGCAGCGAGCGCATCTATGGGGCAGGCCACCACGCATTTGCCACAGCCGCGACAGGCTTCAACATCAATGGATGCCTCCCAATTGGCCGCTACCACGGCGTTCTGAAGATTCAAGGTGCGAATGGCATTGAGCATGCCGCAACAACAACCGCAACAATTGCAGATATACGTCATGTTGCGCTGTACATTGTCGCCTGTCTGCGCGAGCCCGGCCGCCTTGCTTGCCTCAAGCAGCGATAACGCCTCCCGCTTGTCTATCTTGCGCGCAATCTCATTGCGCGCGAGGGTGTCCGCGGCCTGGTTCAGCGAAAAACAGACCTCCATGGGCGCGTCGCAGGCCGCATCCTGGTGAAGCTTCTTGTGACGGCACGCGCATAAGGAGACGCCTACGGCCGAGGCCGTTTCAATAACCCGCGTCGCCCGTTCCCAATCAAGAATTTCGGTGTGGTCCTGGTCGGCCAGCGCTTCCTCGTGGGTAAGCGTACGCCCCACTTGCGTGTTCGCGCCAAACACGCTCTTGGCGAACCGATCGTCCTGGTACATATACGCGTCAAACAACGCAGCCAATTCTTTCATGGGTAGATCATCGCGCGCGCGCATGAAAACAAACTCGAAAAAACCAATTACCACCGGCGGCAACATAAAATAACGGCGCCCTCGAAACGTAAAATCCAGTATCAGGCCCCGATGCGCCATATCGGTCAGACGCGCATCCAAATCGGCTGGGGGAATCCCAACCCGTTGCGACAAGCGCGCGAGCGGCGTGGGCCTGGCGGGCAGTTGTCGCGCGAGTCGCGCTTCTTCGGGCGTAAACAGCAACGCCAGAATCTGAACAATATGCGGTGAATCAGGCGCGCCCGTTACCATGCGGTCCAAACGTTCGCGCAGCAGGAGATGTTCGCGATCAGGATTAACTTTGTGACCCATCAATGCAATTCCTTGTAATGTAACATCAGGGAGTATAGCACAGCAGTGCAGGTGCAGAAGCTGCCCTGCCGCCCCATTCGATCTGTTGCGTCTGTACGGCGATACTGCCAGTACATACCACTGAACGACACGCGGCCAGCTTGAGTACGATAGCCAGCGGGCAACTCACGGCAATTGAGTCGCGCGCGTCCAGCGTCCGGGTATTGCCGTATGGCACTCCGGACACGCCCCCTTGTGCATCCGGTTCTGGACAATGTGAAAGCCGCTGCGCTCAATAAGCAACACACCGCAATGATGGCAGCGCGTGTGCTCCCAGTCGCACATTTGTCCGCGCATATTGCCGGCATAGACATAACGCAAGCCGGCATCCTTACCCGCGTCACAAGCGCGTTCCAGCTGTTGACAAGTTGTTGGCGTGTTGTCGCTCATTTTGTACGTGGGGTAGAACGCCGTCACGTGCCAGGGGATATCGCGGGACACGTCGGCCAGAAAACGCGCGATTCCATGCAATTCATCTGCGCCATCATTGAATCCCGGCACAACAAGAGTCACCACTTCCACCCAGAATCCCTCATCCACAAGCATTGTAATAGTATCCAACACCGGCTGCAGGCGCCCGCCCAGGGAACGGTATCCAGACTCACTGAAACATTTTAAATCTACCTTAAACAAGTCCGTCGCCGGTCGAAGATACCGAATTACTTCGGGCGACGCGAAACCGTTGCTTACGAATCCGCGGAGCAGGTTATGGGCGGCGGCCTCTTCGAAAATGCGTACAGCCCAGTCCGCCGTAATCAGCGGCTCATTATAGGTACTCACAATAACGGGCGCATGATGCTCAAGCGCAGCGGTTACAATGTCGTTTGCGGAACAAGCGCGAAGACCTGCCGCCTGTTCCTGGGCGCCTGGCATCTGACTGCTGATCCAGTTCTGGCAGAAATCACAATGGAAATTGCAGCCGAGCATACCGAAAGACAACGCGTTAGCGCCAGGCATAACATGATAAAAAGGCTTCTTCTCGATGGGGTCTATCTGTAGTCCTGCAACGTAACCGTCGGGCGCATACATGACTCCGCCCTGATTGTAACGAACACGGCACACTCCCGTGCGGCCTGGCATGATCCGGCATTTGTGCGCGCAGGCCAGACATTGCACAGCGCCGTCGTCTTCACGAAAGAGCGCAGCGGCAGCGGGCGCCGTCGGAGCATTAAGCGCACCGTCGGGAACCCTTCGTTGACCTTCAAAATGGTTGAATGTATTCATGTTTGAATCAACTCAAATGCGCCGCAAGCGACATTATTTCAGGTTACAATCCCAGATAACACGCACTTTCTTTATACCCATTGTAGTCCAAACATGGTTCTGAAGTGAACTTTTTTACGTTTTGTCTTGAATTCCGGGGACAGTATACGTAATTATGCCTATTCGATGAGCCGGGCATGGGAAGCTGCTACTGTTTGGCATAATTACGTATACTGTCCCCAGAATTCATTCCAAGCCTCTACTGCTTTTGTGTTCACGCAGGTTTTATGTTATTATTACGGCAACAATTTGTTTTCGACTTTCGCATCTTTGCAAACTACCGTAAATAGTTTACCGGGTGTTGGCGCGCTGCTTGTGTGCTCTGCCGTAACAGCGCGTACTCCAGTAAACCAGCACAGGAACACAGCATGGACGAGGAAAAAAGGCAAGAAACGCTCGACACGTTTTCCGCATTACAGGAAGAAGAATCCAGTCTTGCGGTGGATACACACGAAGGGGTTGTTGACGGTCTTAGCAAGTTGCAAGAGCAGCTCCAAACGCTCGTAGACGATCTCAGCGCCAAACGTCGCGAAGTTGAGGAGGCGGCCGCCAGGCGTCAAGAGAAATGGGAAGCGTTGCGTGAAGAATATGCTTCTTCCGAGCTCATTTCGAGTGATACAGCAGCCCGAATTGAGGAACTGGAGAAGTCGCTGGCAGAGAAAGAAGCGGCCCTGCAAGAAGCGCGCACCCGGGCAGCGGAGGCCGAAGAAGCCTTGAGAGAAGGGGCCACCCCTGAAATCAAGAAACAGATGCAGGAGATGGAGGAGAACCTTGAAAAACGACGGGAGACAGTCAACACCGCGCGCCGCCGCATCCTGCGCCTTCAAGAAAAAATCGAAGGGTTTGCCGCTGAACGGGCCGTTGCGCAGCAACGAGCGGTTGACGCCGAGGCGCGCCTCGAGCGCCAGAGCGCCGCGCTCCGTTCCGCTGAAGAACGTCTTTCGGATTTGCGCAACAAGCTGGAATCCAAAGGCGACGACGGCGAGGCCATAGCGGCGGAAATCAAGGCGCTTGAAAATCAGATTCTCGAAAAAGACGAAGCGTTGACTGCGGCAGAGGAGCGTCAAAGCCAACTGCAAACGCAAATTGAAGAACAGCTCAGTGAAATGGCGCGTCTTGACGAACGCATCCATACACTTGAAGGCATGCTTGAGGAACGCAGCACGGAGTCCGGCGATGTACAGCAGCAGATAAAAACCCTGGAAAGGGGTTTATCAGAAAAGGCTTCGCGCGTTGAAGAACTCGAGGATGCGCTCGCGAAAACCAAAACCGCAAAAGAAGAG
>SLFT01000033.1 GCA_007124105.1 Candidatus Hydrogenedentota bacterium
ACCAGTGTATGACGCACCAGTTCCTGTGTCTCCGCGCTCAATCCCCGCGCGAACATGCCCATCTGCATTTCAAGGGCTTGGTCCAACATCCTGCCAGGGAGTTCCTGCTCGTACTGTTCGTACATGGCAACGCCGTCATCGCCGATAACGCCGCGCAATTCCGTCAGCATGGTCTCACGCGTGGCTTCCATGGCGGTTGCGGCGCCCTCCCTGTCCGCGCCGCCGTCCAGCAACCCCATGCTGAGCCGGGCCGTATGAATGAGGTAATCTCCCATAATTTCACGAACAGCGTCAACGGATTCCGGCGGCAACATGTTGAAAAAATCGGCGTACTGCATGTTCATGGTCATTTGTGTGCTCATATCGAGCATTTGTTCGCCCTGTGGCCCGCGAAACAGTTCCGTCATCATCTCAAAAGCGGCATTATCAGGCGTATCCCCGGATGCATCGTCCGATAACAGCGTGTCCAGCATATCGCCCATGCTCATGCCCAGCAAGTCATCCATACCTGCCGACGCCCCATCTGCGTCGTCTGCATCTTCGTCCACATCGCTTGCCGGAGGCGCCGCTTCACGCAACGCCGCAATGGTAGCCATAGCCCGCTCCACCTGGTCCTCCAGTGAATCCACGCTACCGGTCAGTTCTTCGATGTGCGTCTCCATCTGAGCGATAGTAGCGCTCAGCGAAGCGATATGCCTGCCTCGTGTGTCCGACTGATGCCAGAAAAATGCGGCCACAATAGCCATCAATAAAAATAATACCCAAGGCACGAGTGCGCGTGCAGTATCCATGTGCTGATTTCCTTCTGGGGCAATGATAATTTGATTGTGCTCATTCCAAACAAGGCTCTCATGATACGTGGTTGTCAGGGTATAATACAATAGAAAGGTCAAATTCAGCCAAGGCTCGGATTCGTATACTACGCGCAACAATCGTATCATAAGTCTCGCTCTTAGGACATCATATACTACGACGTCTTGGTGTTGTAGATTGGTAACACTTTACAAAGAGGCATGCCGTTTCTCTACTATGGCGACCTTTATATCTCACCTTCCTGGCAGGCATGGATATTTGAGACGGAATATGTTATTGTGTGAGATGTAGCGCATGTTGTGAGCGTTGATCTAAAAAGGAAGAATGTTATGAATGCGGCGATGATCAAGAGATCTGGTTTGCATATAATCCCGGCGCTGATGCTTGTCTGTTGCGCGCCGGGCAGTGTCGCCCCCACAGATGAAGCGAGCGCGGTGGCTGCTTTGCGCAGTTCAGCGGAAGCGGGAGACGCTGAGGCGCAACTTAACCTGGGGGCGATGTACTTCGACGGCAACAGCGTGGCGCAGGATTATGCCGAAGCCGCAAAATGGTATCAAAGAGCCGCCGAACAGAATCATACCGAAGCGCAATACCATCTTGGAATGATGTATTACGTAGATATGGGCATGGCCCAGGATTATGATGAAGCCGTGAAATGGTTTCGGAAAGCCGCCGAACAGGATCACGCCAGAGCGCAAACCAGCCTCGGAGGGATGTATTACTCAGGTACAGGCGTGCCCCAGGATTATGCCGAGGCCGAGAAGTGGTGTCGAAAAGCCGCTGAACAGCATTATGCCGAAGCGCAATTCATACTTGGGTTGCTATATTACAAAGGCACAGGCGTACCCCAGGATCATGCTGAAGCCGAGAAATGGTGTCGAAAAGCCGCTGAACAGCATTATGCCGAAGCGCAATTCATTCTCGGTTTGATGTATTACAGGGGTGAAGGGGTGCCCAAGGATTATATCAAAGCATACAAGTGGCTGCATCTTGCAGAAACGCGCCATGAAGGCGCCGCTAATTTACGCGCGCACTTGGCCATGGAAATGACGCCTGAAGAGATTGCGGAAGGACAGCGGCTCTCTACAGCGTTTGTTTCCACGCTGGCGTCAAACCGGGAATGAAACGCCGTTTTTTTGGGTGAGACGGGATATTTACACCACTGATACCGCCAACAACGGGAGATTGTCTGGGACACGGCAGCCCGCATTTTTACCGCCGCCGCCTTATGGACGAACACGCTATATCGCCATGAACGCTAAGTGAAAGCGTCGGCGTAAGCTAATGCGCGTGTCATCCTTCAGTTGCAACGCCATGGCTTTGGGCGGCATACTGTTGGCGTGAGACAACCTTTCCCCATGTATAGAAGATTGGAGCATCACAATGAACGCCCGCTTATTCCAAGCCCTTTGTTGCTTGTCATTCGTTTTTTGGGCCCCATTTTTTATTGCAGCCCTCGCTGAGGACCCGCGCGATATTGCTCATGGCGTCTCGATTTATGAACATGGTTACTGCGACCAACCCTATGTAGTGGTCATGGAAGACGGCGCCTGGGTTTGTGTGTTTACGACCAGCGCCGAGCGTGAGGGCGCGGCCTCCCAGTACATCGTTTGCAGCGTCAGCAACGATAAGGGCCAAACATGGAGCGATCCAACGCCCATCGAATCGCCTGAAGGTCCCGAGGCGTCGTGGGCCATGCCGCTCTTGACGCATTTTGGACGCATTTATGTGTTTTACGTGTACAACGGCGATGATGTCCGTACATTGCCCGACGGCGCTTCCATGCGCGCTGATACGCACGGCTGGTATTGCTACCGCTACTCGGACGACGCGGGCGCTACCTGGTCTGAGCGGTATCGGCTGCCCATGCGCGTTACCGCCGCGGACCGGAATAACGATTTTGGCGGCGAGGTACAGATGTTCTGGGGGATCGGAAAACCCGTCGTCTTTGGCGATACAGCCTGGTTCGCCTTCTCGAAGTTATCCGAGTATTTCCTCGTGGACAGTGAAGGCTGGTTCTATCGTTCGGACAATGTACTTACCGAACCGGATGTGGAACGTGTTGTCTGGGAATTACTGCCCGAGGGCGATTACGGCCTGCGTCATCCCGACTTCGGCTCCGTGCAGGAAGAACATAATATTGTGCCCCTGTCAAACGGCGATTTGTATTGCGTGTACCGAACCACCCTCGGCTATGCGGTTGCGTCGTACAGTCGCGACGGCGGACGCAGCTGGAGCGTCCCGGAATACATGCAATACGCCGATGGACGCCCCATCAAGAATCCCCGCGCCTGTCCCCGGCTCTGGCGCTGCGAAAATGGCAAGTATCTCTTCTGGTTCCACAACCACAGCGGCACGGATTTTTCCGAGCGCAATCCCGCCTGGCTGTCCGGCGGCATCGAACGCGACGGACATTTGTTATGGTCGGAACCGGAAATTGTTCTGTACGGCGAGGACCGTTCATATCATACCGGCCGCTTCAGCTATCCCGACCTCATCGAGCAGGATGGCCGGTACTGGATCACCACAACGCAGAAGACGCGGGCCACCGTCCACGAAGTAGACGCGTCCCTGTTGGCGGGGATGTGGGCGCAATTCGAGGGAGCATCTTTTGCGGCCACGCCTGTTGTCGGTTGGGCTCGTGATGATGATAAAGATGCCGCTCCCAGCATGACGGGATTGTCTGGACATGAGGATGCCGGCTTTACCATCGCTCTGGAGTGGACCCATGCTGCGGATAGTGATGACGAAACGTGGTTGCTTGACGGGCGCGATGCCGCCGGGCGCGGCGTGGCGGTTGACGGTTCCGGCGCATTGATATTGAACGACGGCGCCGATGAGGTATCGCTGCCGTTATGCGGCTGTGGTTTTGCCGCCGACGCGGACACACATCTTGTCATTATAGTGGACCGCGCGGCAAGTATTGTCAGCTTTGTTGTGGACGGTCGTCTGTGTGATGGCGGCGAAACATGCCAGTACGGCTGGCAACGCCTTCCAGCAATCGGCTGTGTCTTCGGCGACATTCCCATAAAACTACACGCTTCAGTAACGGCTGTTCGTATTTATGAGCGTCCGCTGCGCACCTCCGAGGCCCTCGCGGAAAAAAGCCTCTGAGATGACGCGAGTTTTGTAGGCGCAACAGAAAGGTGGCGCGATATGCGGGCTGGGTTGCGGGCATTACTCTCGCAGCGACTATTGTTGGGAGCGGTGTTTATGGTTCACCATTTCCCTCGGCATCATCCGCCAGGAGGGGACTATGCAGGGTATAGATGGTCAGCCCATCAATGGATTGCCGTACAGGTTTGAAGGGGAGGCTGCATAGATAGCCAACGACAAAGCAGATGGCAACACCAATAATGGCGTACAAAAAGAAATGCGTCGCTGTGAAGCGTTGCACGAGGAAAAGTCCTACCGCGCCCGATACGGCGCCGATAATGGCGCCCGTGCCGTTGGCGCGGGTGGTGAATATGCCCAGACAGAACAGACCGCATAGGGCCCCGCCGAACAGGCCGAGAATCCGCATGAACTGGTCCCAAAGGGACATGATATTCGACGAGGCGAACAACAACGCCAGCATCACACCCAGTGTGCCCAGTACAACCGTCAGCAAACGGCCCAGCAACAGGTAGCCGCGTTCCGTGCGAAGCCAGTTCCAGGGCCTGACAAAGTCGGACACAAGGGCTGCGGACATGCTGTTGATGCTGGTGGAGATGGTGGATTGGGCTGCGGCGAAGATGCCCGCCACCACCAGTCCGGCCACGCCCAGGGGCAGTTCGCGGGAGATAAAGAGCGGAAAAATGGCGTCCGTCTGAAAAGTGGGATCGAGCCGTTCGGGATAATGCGCGTAGAACACGAACAGCGCCGTTCCCAGGCCAAAAAAGAATAGTGACGCCGGTATCACGGCGATGGCGTTGGTCCAGATGGCTTTTCGCGCCCGTCCCGCATCCGGCACGGACATGTATCGCTGCACCACGGCCATGTCCGAGGTATACGGCACAAGGCTCTGTCCGAAGCCGCCCAGTACAACCACCCACAAGGCGGTGGTGGTGAAACTGCGGGCCGAGAAATCCAAGTTCACGAGATGAAACTTATTGTGCTCCGCCGCGGTGGCGAAGAATCCGGAAAGGCCGCCTTCCACGCGCGTTAAGATCAAGACAAGACTGAGAACCGCGCCGCCCAGCAGCACAACGCTTTGCAGGGCGTCCGTCCAGACAACCGCCTCGAGGCCGCCAAGCGCGCAGTAGACGATGCTCAATACGCCCATAAGCAGGATGCTCTCCTGTGTTGACAGCGGCGTGATAGCCGCCAACGCCAGCGCGGGCAGGTACAGCACCACGGCCATACGCCCGATTTGAAACAGCACAAAGGAGGCGCTGGCGAAAAGTCGCGCGAAGCGGTTAAAACGCTTCTCCAGATACTCGTACGCGCTTGTGGCGTTAATTTTCCGAAAAAACGGCAGGAAAAATATGATTACAAGAGGCGCAATGGCGACGGCCATCATATTGACCAGAAAATAGACCCAGTCCTCGGCGTAGGATTTGGCGGGGATGGCCATAAAGGTGATGGAACTGAGCATGGTGGCAAAGATACTGAGCCCCGCCACAAACCAGGGCACCCGCTGTCCGCCCCGGAAAAAGTCGTCCGAAGTCTTGTTGCGGAATGCAAAGAACACGCCCACGCCTATCATGGCGATGAGGTAAAGGCCCAATACAGCGAAGTTTATGAGGCCAAAACGCGTCGCGTCCTGCGCGGGTAAAATACGCCATACCTTGGGTGAACGTACGCGGGGCCGCACCTCGCCGGTTGGAATGATGATCGGGTCGTTGACCGTATCGCTGCCCCATCGCACGGCGGTGGTCGTAACATGGTTCGCAGGGATGGCCCCCGCGCTGACCCAGCTGTCTGTAATGGTGTGATAGGCGAAGGCCTCTTTCGGGAAGCCGGGATGCGCGTCTTTCAGCGCGTCTGTCTGATGGAACAGACTGCCGTCGGCGCCGCCCAATATAAACAGATGGCTCTGACCCACGGCAATGCCCGTGCCCGCCATAAAGCATCGCGGCGCATCCTTGCGTTGTCGCCAGGGATTCTCCCGTCCCTGGTAAGTGTTTGTTGCCCCGTCATACCCGTCCGTCTGATATCGGGCGGGCGCAAATTCATAGACATCGCTGAGAAATTCAACTTCTCCGTCCGCGCCTTGCCGGCGTCCGCTGATGACATAGACACAGTCATGAACGCCATTATGTTGCGCGGCAACGATGGCCAGGGCGCGGGGCGGTCCCGGCCAGGGCGGCATTTCGCGCCACGCGAAATCGTCGCTGTTTCTACTGGCAAGGTCGAGAGACCAAAAATTGGACTGGGCGCTTTCAAGGCCCTGGCCGGTGGTGCCGCCGGCCACATAGACTGTCTCGCCAATAAGCGCTGCGCCGGTATAGTCGCAGGGGTGCGGCAATTCGGGCATCTCTTGTGTTTCAACGGTTTCTGTTTCCGGATTCCACCGCAACAGGAACACATCCGAATAGGTCTGTTCAGCGTTGTTGCCGCCCATGCACAAGACCCCCTCGGACGTGGAAACAGACGCGCCATAGGCCAACGGTTTTTCAAGAGTGGAACCTGTTACCCACCGGTATCCGGAGGCGTTGTCCCGTGAATCACGAACAAGAACGAATACATCGTTGTAATATGTCCTTTCCGATTCCCAGACAGGTTCAGGAAAATTCGCGCCGCCCGCAACAATAAGCGCGTCATTGTGTATGCCCACAAACGGTCCGGCAACGCCGTCGGCATTGGGCAAAGGCGGCAGTTCTTCCCATATCAGCTCAGCGGTTGCGTAAAAACCGCTGAGCGCGATAAAGGAAAATATCGCCGCGCATATCATAGGACAGCGTCTCATATTAGGAACCCTCCCGATTACAGTATGCGGAGAATCCCAGCGCATCAAGCTCTTCCCGCATCCGCGCGATTTCTGAAGCCGTCAATGGCGTCAAGGGCAAACGGGTCGGGCCACAGGGAATACCGGTAAGCGTCATGGCCGCTTTCAGTCCGGAAACGCCATGATACCGGATAATCACCGCGATGAGTTCCGCCGCTTTCAATTGATGCGACTGCGCGGCGGCAAGATTGCCTTGTTCAAGGTCACGCATGACCTGATGGTAAAGGGGCGCAAGAAAATTGTAGGTGCTGCCCACCGCGCCGTGACACCCCGCCGCCATACCGCTCAATAACATCTCATCCACGCCAAAGAGGATATTGTATCGCTGATTGTCAAAGGCGAGGCATTGCTGCATGACCTCTATGTCCCGGCTGCTGAATTTTATGCCCGCCAGCGATGGAATCCGCGTCGAAGCCTCCCGCAAAAACGCAACAGGGTTCAATGAAACGCCGCTTAACCTCGGGATATGATAATAGTAGAAGGGCAGTTCCGGCGCGACGTCCGTAATTTCGGCAAGGGTTTCCACGAGAGTGGATACACTTTCAGGGATAAAATAGGAAGGCGAAACAGCGCTGAGGGCGTCGGCGCCGATTGAAGCGGCATGCGTTGCAAGCCGCTTCGCATCCTCGATCGCGTTGTGGCCAACCTGCACAACAACAGGAACACGGCCCGCCACTGATTCCACATAAGCCTGCGCAACCGACTTGCGTTCGCTTGTGGTTAAAGAAGGGCCTTCTCCGGTGCTGCCACAGACATAGAGGCCGGTTATTCCCTGACGCAGCAGCGCATCCACCATCTCGGGAATGGGCGAAACATCTATGTGTCCGTCCACATTCATGGGGGTGAATGCGGCGGCAATAAGACCCGTCAATTTCTTCATACAGACTCCTTTTGCTGTCGCTCCAGATTTCCTGAAGTATTTGATATCTTGTCCCCCCGCCGCTGGGGACTGTACACGTTTGTCACGTATATTCCAAACGCAGGCATTTACCCCCGCGGCGCGGGGAGTCTCTTGAAAGCAACAGCGTGATCAAAAGTTTCGATTACGGTTGACGGGGCCGAAAGTCGTCGTCTTGTTTTCGCGTTCGTATCTCGTAACCGGACAGTTTAAGAAATAGCCCTCTTTAGACCGTCTGTAATTCTCGCACATGAGAAATATCGAAACGCGATACGGGACGAAGTTGATGGCTTGCCACAGTCACAACCGCCACGGTCTGTCCATCCAGGGTCATAAACTCTACTTCATAAGCGCTGTTGCCCTGGTGGATATGCACCACCGTGCCGACATCTCCCGCTTCAAGTTTTTCATCGGGAAAATCAGCCGTCAGCACCACACAATCATGTTCCTTGATCATCATTTTGTCTCCAGAGGATAGGCGGTTATCAACCGTGGAGCGATCACACCTTTGTCCATTTGCCAAACACTCCGCACAACGGGGCAGCGACCATCTGGCGTATTCAGTTCACCCTCCACTACGTAGCGCGGGCCAAACCCTGTCTCACTCACGGCGGCTATTTCATGCTTGCATCCGTGTTCACGCAGCGCCTCTGCAAATTGCTCCCAGTTTTCGGCGCAAAAGCCAAACTGAGCAAAAAAACGCGCCTTACCGGCACCCTGGGGATGTCTCAAGTTGAGCAGGTAGTTCATGACGTTTTTCCAGGTCGCCAATGGCGCTTTCGCAATTGGGCACTTTCATCTTTTGCTCGCTGCCTGACTGATATCTTTTTTGCGCAGCCAGTTGATGACCTTAATTTTTACGTACACTGGCATTGTACGTCATCTACTTGTACAGTGCAAACACTTGAATCATGGCAAGCGTTCCGTCGCTGGCGGCAGACGACAGCGTGCATTCCCAAATGCGATTTGGGAATGCGGGGAATACCGTTGTCATTAAAGAATCACCTCCACCGTGGCAATACTGTCCCCTACCTCCACCGCCTTCTCCTGAGCGCCGACGGCAACCTGATACGTTCCCTTGAATGCGCGCAGGGCAAACTCCCCGTTCTCGTTGGTAATTCCTTTTTCGTCGGTCCACCATTCTTTGTAGACCAGGTCGCGATAGGCGTGAAGATTTGGCTTCTCCGACCAGTCCTTCCTGAACATTGCGGCATCGGGACGCCAATGGGCGTCTTCCCAGAAACCCCAGAAAACAAACCCGCTGCAGGCGGGATGACTGAATGCTGCGGTGAGGAAATCTCGCGTAAACTGCGCCTGCCGCTCTTCATCTTTTGTATTCACGTCAAATTCCGTAACCACTATGGGAAGCCCAAAGCGCGCGAACCTGTTAAAAACATGCAGGGCCTCAACAGGCGACACTGGCGGGTCGTGGAAGTGACTTTGAAAGCCGATCCCTTCCAGGGGCGCATTCGCGTCAAGCAAGGTACGAATAATCTTTTCATAGGCGACACGCTCCTTCACGCAGTCAGGCTCAACAATGTTGTATTCGTTAATGAACAGGCGGCAGGAATCCGGGAGAGCCGCGCGGGCGTGAAAAAACCATTCGGCCATGGCGGAATCGCCAAGCGCCTCAAGCACCTCGTTATGATGCACCGGTTCATTGACAACATCCCATTCGTCCACGAAGTCACAGGTAAATTCCGCCAATTCATCAATATGGTCAAGGATGCGTTGCCGTAGTTGGGGCAGGTTATCGCCCAGCGATTCTCCCCAGGGTTCCAGGTATTCCCAACTGTGCCA
>SLFT01000249.1 GCA_007124105.1 Candidatus Hydrogenedentota bacterium
AGAGGCCCTGGAATCCGGCGAACTGATGCAGCGCGACTCGGTGTTCGTGCGTCATAACATCATGAACCTGCTCCAAACGCGGGGCGACAATTGCACCCATATCGCCCATATTGACGGCCGCACCAGCGCGGGCCGCAGTGAGGCCGAAATCAGCGCCCGTGTTTCGTTACTGCGCGTGTACCGATTCCTGCGACGTCAACCCGGGCTTGAAAACCTGGAGATTGTCTTTATGGCGCCCGAATGCGGCATTCGCGAGACTGTTACCATTCGCGGCGAGGCAACCATCACCCATGACGACTATGTAAGCGGCCGTCTTTGGGACGATGCGGTGTGCTACAGTTTCTACCCCATTGATCTGCACTACACCGCCGGCGGCGGCATTGATACGCGGCCACTGGAACCGGACACGGTTCCCACGGTGCCGCGCGGCGCGCTTGTACCCCGGGGCAGCCGGCGCATGCTGGTGGCGGGACGTTGCCTGTCCAGCGACCGGGAGGCCAACTCGGCGTTGCGCGTGCAGGCCACCTGCATGGCCTGCGGTCAGGCGGCGGCGGTTCTGGCGGGTCGCGCTGTACGCGAAGGGACGTCGGTCATGACCGTGGATATGCAATCTGTGTATGACGACCTGCGTACACACAAGGCAATAGTGCCGGGCTAAACGTAGACAGGATAAACAGGATACGCTTGACAATCGTGTTGTCTCGTCCAAGAGGAAATAGTTTAGTGACGCAGGCTAAAAGTCTGCGCTACAACCCAAGGAGTAGTGATGATGACCAGCAAGGGACTGTTCTTGATGATGACTGTTTCGTCAACGCTGTCTTTACATGCGACGGCGGAACACAGTGATACGCACTGGCGGCTGCACTATCAGAAACCGGCGTCTCAATGGGTGGAGGCGCTGCCTGTCGGCAATGGCAGTCTGGGCGCCATGGTCTTCGGCGTTCCCGTTGAAGAACGCATTCAGTTCAATCTTGATACCCTGTGGACGGGACACCCCCATGATTATCAGAACGTGGACGCGCACAAGGTATTGCCGGAACTACGCCGTCTTCTCTTTGAAGACAAACAACGGGACGCCGAGCGCCTTGCCATGAAGGAGTTCATGAGCAAGCCTTTGCGCCAGAACGCCTACCAGCCCTTCGGCGATTTACATATTCAGTTCAATGCCGCACCGGCTACGGATTACAAGCGCTGGCTGGACCTGGAAACCGCCCTCGCAGGCGTTTCCTATACAGCGGGGGATGCGGTCTTTATGCGTGAACTCTTTGCCTCTTATCCAGACAACGTCATTGTCATGCGCTTTACAACAAATACGCCGGGCGCGTTATCCTTTGACCTGTCCTTCGACAGTCCGCATGAAAAGCACCGCCAGCGCGCGGTGGATGCCGCTACCCTGTCATTGCAGGGAAAGATCACCAACATGGCCGACGCAAGAATGCCAAGCGCGTTGGAATTCGAGGCGCGTGTCATGGCGACATGCACCGGCGGCAACATTGTTGTTGATGATGAGGGCATCCATGTGACGAATGCGGACAGCGTTGTACTGCTTCTGACGGGCGCAAGCAGTTACAACACGTACAACGACATATCCGGTAATCCCGTAGAAAGAAACGACGCTGTTCTGGAAGCCGCAAAGCACTTCAGTTACGACGAACTCAAAAAGCGGCATGTGGAAGATTACCAGGCTTTATATGACCGGGTTGCCCTGGATTTAGGCAGCAACCCGGAAACGCTTCAGCTGGATACGGATGAACGGATCAAACGGTTCAAGGAAGGCGACGACCCCCATCTGGCGGCGCTCTTTTTTCAGTTCGGACGGTATCTGCTTATTGCGTCCAGCCGTCCGGGAAGCCAGGCGGCAAATCTGCAGGGGGTGTGGAACGAGGAACTGCTTCCGAGCTGGGACTCCAAGTACACGGTGAACATCAACACGGAAATGAATTACTGGCCCGCGGAACTCACCAACCTGTCTGAGTGCCATGAACCGCTGTTCGATTTGATTGCGGAGTGCGCGACAACCGGCGCGGCAACGGCGAAGAACTTCTACGATTGCGACGGCTGGGTGCTGCACCACAACACCGACGGCTGGCGCGGCGCCGCCCCCATTAATCACGCCAACCACGGCATCTGGGTGACCGGCGGCGCGTGGCTGTGCCAGCATTTGTGGTGGCGATATGAGTTTACCCTGGACAAGGACTTCCTCGCCAACCGCGCTTATCCCATCATGAAACAAGCGGCGCGGTTCTTCACGGAATACCTGGTGGAGGACCCGCGCAGTAAAGACAAGCAACTGATTTCGGGACCGTCAAACTCGCCTGAAATCGGCGGATTGGTCATGGGCCCGACCATGGACCATCAGATCATCCGCGACCTCTTCGCCAACTGTATTGAAGCATCCAAGATTCTGGACATTGACCAGGACTTCCGCGCAAAACTTCAGGAAATGCGCGGGCGCATCGCGCCCAATCAAATTGGACAGCACGGGCAGCTGCAAGAGTGGCTGGAAGACAAGGACGACCCAAACGAGAAGCACCGCCATGTGTCCCATCTCTGGGGACTGCATCCCGGCAACGAAATCACCAAAGAGGGTACGCCGGAACTCTTCGACGCCGCCAGACAGTCCCTGTTATTCCGCGGCGACGGCGGAACCGGCTGGTCCATGGCCTGGAAAATCAATTTCTGGGCGCGCCTGCGGGACGGCAACCACGCCCATACCATGCTCTCGAACCAGCTGACGCCGGAACGTACACTGCCCAACCTCTTCTGCACCCATCCACCCTTCCAGATTGACGGCAACTTCGGCGCCGTCAGCGGCATCGCGGAAATGCTGCTCCAGTCCCATGCGGGCTTCATTGAACTGCTGCCCGCTCTGCCCGATGCCTGGCCCAACGGCAGCGTCAAAGGGCTACGCGCCCGCGGCGGCTTTGAAGTGGACATCGCCTGGAAGGAAGGGAAACTTGCCAACGCCGCGATACACAGCATCGGCGGCGAGAAATGTGATGTGCGCTATCAGGGTGAAATAGAAACCATCGCCATAAGAGACGGTGAAACTTGGGGCGTTTCATTAGGCCAATAGTTGGCCGCTACACCATTCCATATGTATCTATTGCGCCGTTGGCTATAAAACTCTGTAATATCCAGTCTACAGTGCCATCATAAATTGCCCCTTTTTTTATTTGCGGAGATCAATTTCTTCCAGCCCAGCAGACAGAGTCACAAGAATGGCTCCTGAAAACAAAACCAGCCAACCCCAGATTTCCAATATCAAAACCTTTTTGTAGAACACCATCAGCAGTGTTGCGATAAGCACAACCAACGCGCCTGTTCCTGTTCCCCAAAGAAACCTTATTTATGAAGAAACTGTCTGGTATCCCGTGGCCAATGATTTTCCGTAAATCGCCGGCCTGGATGGACTTCACCCCTTTTGCCGTGATACTAAGAAGGGGGCGGACAAGTTCGAGGCGGTTATGTTCGTGTTGGGTAACCCCGTGCCTTTGCTCGGTTAGCCGCCTTCGTCAAGAATTGATTGGGCTCAAGCGACCTTTCTTTCTGCCCAACCCAGAAGCATCGGGAAATGTGTGGATCATCGAAGGCGGGTTCCGCTAGGCACTCCCAAAACCAGCAGTAATGTGGTTTATCAAGGCGTTATGCCGGGTGCGGCTGTTTTTGTATGGGTTCGCTCCACCCGGCCTAGAAGATCACTTAACCCGGATATTTCACCAGGTTTCGTCGTGAGCCTGCGAAGATTGCGTCAGATCAGCCATTTTGCGCAGGCCGCCGGCTGACAGCGTGTCGGGGCACGTCGAAGTCGGCGGGCAAGCAAAGTGGCTGAGATGGCGTAAGATTCGCAGGCGCAACAGAAATCTGGTGAAATATCCGGGTTAAAGGGGGGCGCTCCGGTTTTCGAACAAGACCGTGTAAACCATTTATATGAGCATGATACGTAAAACTTACAAAAAATCGTCTGCCGGCCTGGGTTAAGCGCCTAACATGTGACATTTTCAAAGAGTCGCTACACAAAATAATAAGTATGTCGTTTTCAGAATTGTAAATCAGTATAGTTTCCTGAAATTACTTGGAATTACTATTTGCCCAGCGTAAAGTAGAACGTCGCGCCCTTGTCAACTTGGCCTTCCGCCCAAACGCGGCCACCATGCCGCTCAATAATGCGTTTGACGAGAGACAGACCAATACCTGTCCCCTCAAATTCAGCTGATTTGTGAAGCCTGCGAAACGGAACGAACAGCGAGTCCAAGTTTTTCATATCGAAGCCCACACCATTATCCTGAACAAAATAGATGGTTTCAGCCATTTTCTCCATACACCCGATCTTAATTAGCGCCTTTTCCCGCTGCCGGGTGAACTTGAAAGCGTTCTCCAGCAGGTTCGACACAACCTGCTTCATGAGCGCTCGGTCTCCATGACCCCAAGCCACATTCTGAATCACGATATCAGCGCCACAATGCCCTTGCGTTTCCCGAACATGCTGCAGTTCCTTCGTAGTCACTTGAAAAAGTCTCTGCAGGTTCACACGGCGTTTTTGCAGCGGCTCCCGGCTTGCCCACGAGAAAGTGAGCAGATCCTCAATCAGCTTTGCCATCTCACCTGTTGACTGCAGGATCATTTCTATTTGTTGGGATGCTTCGCTTGAGAGGTATGTTCCAGTGTCCTGAAGCAATGCATGGGCAAGCCGATTTACAAGCCGTAAGGGCATGCGCAAGTCGTGGGACACGGAATGAGTGTACGAATCAAGTTCTTTGTTTATCACTTCAATGATTGCCACATGCGCCTGGAGCGCCTCGTTCAAGTCCTGAACGCGCGAATCGGTCTCTCGTAAAGCATCCTCTGTCTGTTTGTGTTCGATTATTTTAATCTTGAGATGTTCGTTGACAGTTTCAAGTTCGCTGGTACGCTGTTGGACCATCTCCTCCAGATGTTGACGGTATTCTGCCAGGTCCGCTTCAGCTTTCTTGCGCTTCGTTATATCGCGAGCGACCAGGGAAATCCCGATAATGCTTCCATTCTGATTTATCAAAGGAGAAGCGGTCAGAGAAACCTGTATGAGTATTGCCGACTTTGTGAGTTGAAGCGTTTCGTAGCCTTCGAGACTTTGCCCAAGAACTATTTTCTCGTTGATCATCTCAACTTCTTCGATTTTGTCATGAGGCATAATAAGGAAGATGGGTTGACCAATCGCTTCTTGCGCCGAAAAACCGTAGATGCGCTCCGCAGCGGCATTCCATGTCAAAATCACGTTGTCGAGGGATTTAGTGATAATGGCATCATTTGATGTCTCAACGATAGATGCCAGTAACAAGCGCGCTTCCATTGCAGCAAGTATATCCGTCAGATCCATGACGACTATACAAAGCGCGGGAACTCCTCCCACCTCGAATGCGCCGGATGAAAGAGTGACCGGCATGCTCGTGCCATCCGTACGTGACAAGGCAATGGTTGCGACGGTGCTTTCTTCTAATGCTTTATTCAGGAATGAGCTTAATTCCAGGGCATAGCTCTCGACCGTAAATTGCGCCAACGGCTTACCAAGTATCTGCTCCATCGGCGCCTTTACGAAATTGGCGAAACGGCTGTTACAGGTCAGAATGCCGCCGTTCGCGCTTACGGTGACAACGCCTTCGTTCATTACGTCCAGCATGACCCTGTAAGGGCGCTCCGCCCCTTCCAGGGAAAACACTTTCTCGCCATCAGGCCCAGAGCCGACGAGTGCGTCAACATTGCCGCCTCGTATAGCCTCGATGGTGGCTTCGGCTTCTTCGAGGCGCACACGGAGCTCTTCTATCTCGCGCAGCAACTCTTGGTTGTTTTTGCCAGCGGAAAACGATTTAGACTTTTGTGGCCTGGTCATTTCTGCTAACTCTTTTTTATGATGCATGCATACGGACAATTGCTGCCACAACTTCTATTTGTGGCGCTGGGATAATGTCCTGTCAGGTTGAGATAATGCCTCATTCGTGCCTTATTTCAAAACTGCCGCTATTAACACAAAGAAGTTGCGTTACCAATAAAACTACCGCTTCCGTCAGCGCGAGGAACGATGCAATCTGGTATTACGTGATTACTTGTGCGTTAACGCGATTGCTTCATTCCGCACAATGACGGTGACTGACTTTCTGCTATGTATCTAAACTGAGTTGTGGGTAGCATCCGTTGGGTTCGTGCCTATTGACGTTTTCCCTCTGCGGGATGGTCCTGCACAAAAACTGGAATATCCTCTATTTACTGGGAACGATATCAAGGCCGAGAAGCACGCGCTCCTTTTGAGAAAGGTCCCCGACCAAGCGGCGCAACGGCAACGGCACGCTCTTTACCAACGTCGGCACCGCCACAATCTGCTCGCCCTTCGCCAGGGACGGCTGCTTGTAAACATCTATGATCTCAAGGTCGTAACGCCCTTGCAGATATTCTTCGCAGATGGCCTTCATGTTTTCAATCGCGCGGACCGAGTTGGGGGTCATGCCAACGACGTACAATCGGAGCACATACTGATCCCCTGACGTCTTTTCCCAATCCAGCGTTGAACTTTGCTTTACTTTTTTCTGCGCCGCTTTTTCAGCGTTTTTCTCAGGTGTTTTCGGGGAACCTGTTTTGCCTTTTTCCCCGTGGCTATTCGTGTCCGCCTTCTTCATTTTCCGGTTCCCTTCGCCGAACGTGAGCGATTTTCCGTTCGCGACTGCGCCAGCAACAAGCGCTCCGTGTCTACAAGTTGTTTGCTTAATTCCTCCTGTTCGATTTCCATCTCGACATCCTGCGCCTCGGCGTCGAATTCCGCTTGAAGCGCGTCGAATCGCGCCTGCATGGCGGCGCGTTTGCGGGTCAGACTCCGGCGTCTGACCTCGCTTGCCCGTTCGCGGGCAACAATGCTCGACGCTTCCTTCGCCTCCAGCGCCACGCGCGCAGAGCCCGTGACAACTCCTTCTGGCCCCAGGGCGACATCAAGCAGCCTGGCGCCGTGGTCCGTCAGAATGAATTCACGAATCTGATTGGAGTGCGCCATGCCGCGTGATTTCAGAATATAGAGCCCCCGGTTGAGTTCGCCGGCGTTTTCCAGGCTTTGCAGCAGCAGCCAGGTGTCTATGAGGGACGAGATGCTGACTTCGGTGATTCCCAGCGCGGACTCCGCAGATGTCAGACTGGTGAAGACGGCTGTGATCCCGCAAGATTTCAGGAAATCCACAATACGCAGAAGCATCGCCTTGGCATCGCAATGCGTACCAACGGCCTCAAAGTCCGTGATGGGATCAATGATTACGTTTTGCGGTTTGAATCGCTCAAGTTCCTTGTGCAAACTCACCAGGTGCATCTCTAGCCCGAGCAGCGTCGGGCGGGACGCCCGGATGCTCAACAACCCCTTATCCACCCACTGTTTCAGATTGACGCCAATGGAACTCATATTGCGCAGGAACTGGCTTTGAGATTCCTCGAACGCAAAATAGGAGCACCGCTCGCCGCGGCGGCAGGCGGCATCAACAAAATGGGCCGCCAAGCTCGTCTTGCCGGTGCCTGCCGTGCCCGTAATGAGTACCGTGCTCCCGCGGAAATACCCTTTTCCACTGAGCATGGCGTCCAGTTCGGGAATACCGCTTGAGAGCCTTTCGGAGGTCGCCAGGTGTTCCAGACTAAGCGCCGTGACTGGCAACACGGAGAACCCCTGCTCATCTATCAGGAAGGGATACTCGTTCGTGCCATGAGACGTTCCCCGGTATTTCACCACCCGCAGGCGGCGCGTGGCCATCTGCTCGATTACGCGGTGATCGAGTAGAATCACACAGTCCGACACATATTCCTCCAGCCCCTGACGAGTGAGCGAGTCTGTTCCGCGCTCCGCAGTGATGACGGCTGTCAAGTCTTTCTCCTTCAGCCAGCGGAACAGCCGGCGCAATTCGCCGCGCAGGATGAAGTCGCTGGATAGCCCCCCAAAGAGCGCTTCAATGGTGACCAGAACGATGCGCTTTGCCCCGATGGAATCAACGGCGTGTTCAATGCGTATAAAAAGACCTTCCAAGTCATAGTCGCCGGTCTCGATAATTTCGGCGCGCTCTATATGCACATAGTCAATGGCCAATGTCTTCTGCCTGGAGAGTTTCTCGGTGTCGAAGCCAAGCGACTCGACGTTCTTGGCCAATTCATCTGCCGTTTCCTCAAACGCGATGAACACCCCCGGCTCGCCATACTGCACTGCGCCGCGGATGAGAAACTCCATGGCGAGCAGTGTTTTCCCGCTGCCCGCGCCGCCGCACACCAGCGTCGGACGGCCCCGCGGAAGCCCCCCTTTCATGATGTCATCCAGCCCCGCAATGCCCGTGGGGCATTTGGCCAATCCAATGACAGGTTGTTTTTTTGTTTGTTGTTTCTTCATCACAATCCTACCAAGTTTTCCGATAGTTTACACGCTCTACTTTCACACGTACGGACTTACATTAGTCAATGCCATTTTCCATTCATTTAGGTTCTTTTGTTTAATATGACGTTCTGTTGTGCATCATCCAGTATTGACCAACGGTTTTTATAGCAGTCTCGAAATCAGGAAAACTCAGCGGTTTTATTATGTAGCTGTTCGCACCGCAGCGATAACTCCTTGTGATGTCGCTGCTGGCCTGGGAATCAGTAAAAATGACAACGGAGATGAGCGTCAGCATATCTGTCTTGTCCAGGGAACGTATTTCACCAAGCACGAAAAAGCCATCCTCTCCCGCCAACCTCAAGTCCAACACAATCAGTCTGGGCGGATCAACCTCAACCCGACCCATCCAGTTGCCGTGACAGAAAAGAAAATCCAGTGCCTCTGTACCAGTATGAACACACAATTTGAACATCGGGAATAGCAGATTGCAGTGCCTCAGTGATCGAGGTTCTTTCGCTAACACTGTCTTCCACAACAAGGATGTCTATTAGTTCATCGTTCAATATGAGCGGTTCTCCGTTTCTCCGAAAGCAGGTTTAAACTAATACCTTTTCCTTCAGCGTACACGGTACCTGTTCAAGGTAAAGTTTTGGTAAATTTTTGGTAACGTTTTGGTAAAGTTTAATAATTGCAGACTTCCTGATCCCAGCTGGGGTTTGAGGCGCTTTTTCGGAATTGGTATTGGCACTGTTTAACCAAAAATCTGAGCCCTGACCTGGAACAAAACGAATACGCTTTCTCGGTTGCCGCACCAACTGAAAAACTTTGTTGAACTAAACAGGTGGCGCGCCCCCGATGGACCGTATTGACAGGAGTGACGGGATGGACGCGATAGACGGGATGGACGGATGCCGCATCTACATTGACGCGCATCGCTTGATTTCCACGGCGTTTAGTCCAACGAACAACAACGCATTGTGATTCGTCACGCTTCATGGTTGGCGCA
>SLFT01000402.1 GCA_007124105.1 Candidatus Hydrogenedentota bacterium
CATTCATAAAAGGCCTCGACCCACGGTTCACGGAAGCCCTGGAGCGACAGCCATATCATTGCATGGGGATGATGGCGCCGCAGCATGGGCGCGAGCTCCGTGATAAAGGGCAACACCAGCTCGGGCGGATTGCTGCCGGGGTCGCCGCCGGGAAAGAAGACCGCGTCAACCCGCGGGCTGTCCCGATAGGTTTCTTCATGCGTACGCAGGGCCTCCGCCCGCAGTTCTTCGTCGGCCAGATCGAAGTCGGCGGGAATCCACATCCAGAACGCGAGCCCGTATTGCTGACATATCTCACTGATGTGCGTGTTCATATCGTGCCGGGACATGACGTGTACAGGGCTTTCCTCGCCGCCGTAATTGGGGATGTTTTCGATGGCGTTCGCGCCAAACAGCGCCAGTTCACGGATGTACTGTTCATAGTGATCCCGGTCCCAGGCGGCGTAGGTGTTGCCCCGGGCGCGATAGCCCAATTGATGGCCGCGCAGTGGATACCTGGGCGCGGTCTCGATGACGATGTCGTTGGACACGTAAAATACGCCATTGCTCCAAACGCCTTTGCGCAGGAGATGGCCCACGCCAAACAATGTCGCCCGGGCGTCCGCCGCTTCAATGTGAAGGCCCGGCCCGTTGTCGCGATGCAGCGTCACGCGAAACCCCTCAGCGTCTATTGCGTCCGGCGCAGCCAGTGTTATCAGGACATACGCGCCTGTATCGGGAACGCCATCCTCGCGCTTCCAGCGAAGACCTGCGCGTTTCTCAACCTCTTCGATCAATACGCGGGCGGCGTTCTCCACCACGGCATCCATGTCCGCCATATCAACAACGATGACGGCATTTGAAAAGTCCATGAGCGCATCCATGTTCGCTGAAGCCGCGAAGCCGGACAATGTGACGACGCACACAATCAATATGAACAGGTGGAATAATATGTTGTTATGCATGATTTTCTCCTTCTGTACGGCCGGGAACCTTCCCGCGTTTTAAAGGTGGCTATGTGCGCACAGCACAGGGCGGGGGCGTATTATGCGTTGTCGCAGGCGTTCATGAGCGCGATAATTTCGTCCAGTTCCGCGCTTTCCAGGAAGCCGATGGTGAACACGTCAATGCAGTCGAGGTTCATGGCGTATTCGATGCATTGTTCTTTGTCGTCGGCATGATTGCCTTCCCCCAGTATTTTCATGCCGACCACGCCCTTGCCCGCTTCGCGCGCCTGCTGCAGGATGGGGATAATCTGGTCGGGGGAACCGTCCATGAGTGTGCCGAAGGGGTTGATGCGGGCAAGGATGACGTCCACCCACGCGTGGGCGGCGGCGGTTTTGAGCGCTTCGATGTGATGGCAGGATACGCCGACGGCTTTGACAATGCCCTTTTCTTTTGCCTTGTCCAGGACTTCCATGCATTCCGCCATTTGCTCGGGCCAGTCGCCCGCGGTCATGCAGTGCAGCAGCAGGGCATCCAGATAGTCGGTGTTGATTTCACCAAGAATACGTTCCAGGTCGGATTGTATCTCGGCGCCGGTTTTTGAGGTGACTTTGGTGAGGATAAACAGGCCCTCCCGCTTCATGCCCGCCTCAGTCATGGCGTCGCGCAGGTAGTGATGGGAGCCGTACATATCGGCCAGGTCGTAATAGCGGATGCCCTGTTCCCAGGCGCGGGTCAAGGTGTTGATAAAGACGTCGCGGCCTCGGCGTATCTGCGCGGAATCTTTGTTCCACGCGCGTGTGCCGGTGCCCACGCCCAGGCGTGTCGGCATGAGGCCGGTGTTGCCCAGCGCACACCGTTTTGCCGCGGCGTTCTGGAGAGGCGTCGTTGTTTCTCCGGCATGAGTCGCGCCGTTGCGCAACGTCGCGGTAACAGCCAGCGCGCTTGCCGACCGCTTCATGAAATCGCGTCTGTTTATTCTGTTCATTGTTGTACATCCTCTCGACGCGGCGGCCGCCCGCGGCGGGTTCGGGCCGCGCAAAAGATACAGTACCGTCTCGGGAACGGTTATGTGAAGTCCTGAAACGCTTTTGGCGGTCCCAATATCTCGTGGAGGACAATACCCCGCGCGATGTCATTTTTGGACGCAAGCAATGCCGTTAGACCAGCCATTGACCCGCGTGGGGCTGCGGCAGCAACTGACGGCTGCATGGGCGTTTTTCTGACAGACCGCGCAGGCGGCTTCTTCGTTGTTTTTGCCGCGCTCCGCGCCGGATGTCGCGAGGGTTGGCGCGCGGGCGCAGGTTGCTGCTGCCAGCGCGGCTTAGGCTGCTCCGGCTGACTTCGCAGCGTCTGCGCCATGGGTTGTCGTGTCGGCGCGGTCATTGTCCGCGTTGGCCCCGATTGCTTCTGGAGAAAAGGCGCTGGCTGCGGTTGTGCTTGCGGATCGGGCGCCCGCTCATAGTCAACCGTGCGCGCGCTCACCGGGTGCGGTTTCACCTCTTGCGGCGCGCGGACAGGCCTGTCCGACGTCGGTTTGCGCGGCTTTGCCACGATGACGCCGCCGTCCCGGTCGCCGTACAGCATGCGCCGTGTCGCTTCGGGCAGGTCCTCGGGCGAGAGGGACGGCTTCTTCTTCTCAACATCCGGCTCTTCAGCGCCTTCCGTGCGAATTTTGTTAATGATGCTAATGGCCACAATGGCCACAAAGATAATAAAGCCCAGCAGGTTTTCCATTTCAGCGCTCCTATGATTGCGCCCGGCGCTTGGTACTACTCGTCGTCCTTCTTGGGCGCGTCAACTTTGGAGATGGACTCGCGCATGTCGGTGTCGGCATTGATATTCTTCATGCGGTAGTAATCCATAATGCCAAGGTTGCCGTTCCGGAACGATTCGGCGATAGCCAGGGGAACTTCCGCCTCGGCTTCGACAACGCGCGCGCGCATTTCCTGTACCTGCGCAAGCATCTCGGTTTCGCGGGCGCGGGCCATGGCGCGCCGTTCTTCCGCGCGCGCCTGGGCAATCTGCTTGTCGGCCTCGGCCTGCTTGATTTGCAGTTCGGCGCCGATATTCTCGCCCACGTCCACGTCGGCGATGTCAATAGACAATATTTCGAATGCCGTGCCGGCGTCCAGACCACGTTGGAGCACGGTCTTGGAGATCATATCGGGGTTCTCGAGCACTTTTTTGTGGGACTGGCTTGAACCGATGGTGGTTACAATACCTTCGCCGACGCGGGCGACAATGGTTTCTTCGGTGGCGCCGCCGACAAGCCGTTTGATATTGGTGCGCACGGTGACGCGCGCCTTCGCCTTCAGCTGGATGCCGTCCATGGCCACGGCGGCCACGGTGGATGCGCCCTTGCTCGGATCAGGACAGTCAATCACTTTCGGGCGCACGGAAGTCTGCACGGCTTCGAGTACGTCGCGTCCGGCAAGGTCAATAGCCGTGGACTGCTGGAACGACAAATCAATGTTCGCCTTATTCGCTGCGATTAGGGCCTGCACCACGCGCACCACATTACCGCCGGCGAGATAGTGCGTCTCGAGCTCGTTGGTGCTGATGTTCAACCCGGCCTTCACCGCCATGATGCGCGAATCAACGATCACCGCCGGATTCACCTTGCGCAGGCTCATGCCCACCAGCTGCAGCCAGCCTACGCTTGCCTGAGAAAGCCACGCGCGCAACCACAGCCGCACATACGAGATAAACACGGCGGCGGCAATGAGCGCCACCACCAGAATACCGAATAGTATAAACCCCATAATCACTTCCATGTCCGTACTCCTTTGCTGTTGTAAATCAGACGTTATTCATCTTCCATTTCTTCTACCACAACGCGGCTGCCATGAACCTGCACGACGCGCACACGTTTTTTGTCCTCTATAAACACGCCGTCCGCGACGGCGTCAACACGTTTGTCTCCTACCATAATAGTACCTGATGGACGCAGCGCGGTCAAGACCGTGCCTTCAGCGTCCAACAGCGACATATCGGATTCAGCGCTGACATATCCCGACCCGGCCGCCTGCGTATCGCGCAGCATCAGTAGTGAGCCGGCCCGTGTACGCGACAACACCAGGAACCCCAGCACAATGCCGGCGGCGGCGCCGACAATCTCGGCGATAATGATAAACAACGCATAGTCGGGGTAGGTGTATACGCCCAGCACAATGCTTACCAGGATCATCAGGCCGCCAATGGACCCCAAAACAAGTCCGGGCAGAAAAAATTCAGCAAAGATAAGCAGTATCCCCGCCACAAAAAGCAGCAGCACCCAGAAGATCATTTATCCTCTCCTTTCCCAAGGCACTCGAGATACGCAATCAATTGTGAAATCTCAACGCGAATACCCAATAATACATTGCTCTTGTCGCTTGGGTCCTTGGGGTCGCTTTCCTCGATCTCCTGAAAGGTATTTAACAGGGCGTTGCTCTCGTCATGAATGGCCCGCGCCTGTTCGAGCAGCTTGTTGTAGCGTCGGGCAAAAGGAACGCAGGTGTAATATCCCGCGCCCTGGGATGAGACAATTTCCATCTCCTTGAGCAGTTGCTTCAGCATGTGAAGCAAAATCGCGTGCGCATCCATATCAGATTTATTCCTCTCCATTCAGGGGTAAGTGGGCTGCATCATAGCCGAACGCGTATCCTGTTTCCATCAGAGGAAAACATGGCGGGTCATGTACGGCCACAACCGTCTTCCTGGAACGTGCGTCTCTATTCAACTTGTGATGCCTGGTCATGTTTCTGTATTCTCGTCTTCTGCTATTTCGCGAACCACGTAGCGATTGCCTTCGGCCTGGATAATCTCAACAGGCTGGCCTTTTTCTATAAACTCGCCGCGGGTCATCAAGTCGAAGGTTTCCTGGCCGAACCTGCCCCGGCCCGCCGGACGCAGCATGGTGGTAGTCGTGCCGCGCAGACCAACCGCGGCGGTTGTGTCCGCTTCTGTTTGCACCACATACCCGGAAGCCGTTGTTTGCGCGTCCGCGAGTATCAACCTGCGCGCAAGTCTGCTTTGCGGAAAGAATTTCCAGGTGAGTACGCTGAATGCCAGGAACAGCAGTCCGGCCACCGTGAGCGTTGTACCCGCGTCGCGCAACCGCATGAAATCCCAAGTATATTCAGGTATTGGAACACGGGTGAGGGACATGTAAATGCCCACGACAAGACATATTATGCCTGAAACGCCAGCGACGCCAAAGCCCGGCAACACAAATATCTCGACCAACAACAAGGCCAGCCCGACGCCGACCAACAACAGATCGAGCCAGTCGGCGATGCCGATGACCAGGCGCGACCCGAAAAATAGGGCCAGGCATATCGCGCCGATGAGCCCCGGCCAGCCAAGCCCCGGCGTACGAAATTCAACATAAATGCCGCCAACGCCGCACAGGAGCAGCAATCCTGATATGAGCGGACTGGTAAGAAACGCGAATATGATTTCCGCCCAGGTCATCTCGATGCGTACGGTGCGCAACGCGGAGAACCCGAGCGCGGTCAACGCCTCTTCAGGGCTGTTTTCGACATGAGCGATTAACCCCACTTCCCGGGCTTCGCGGGTTGTAAGGGTCAATAACGTTCCCGCCGGACAAATCAGGCGCGCATCCTCGGGCAGTCCCTGAACTGCGGGCGCGACGCTCTGGGGGGGACTGGTTTCCCCGTGTTCGTCCTCAGTGGCGCGGGGGGGCGGCGTATTCATTGTGTCGCGCAATGTTTCCTCGATGCCGCGCAACGCATCCTCGATGCCCGGTTGCGCCCGCTCCATGCGCAATTGTCCGGGCAGTGCAACAGAGAAGCGTCCAGGTTGTTGCTGCGTTGGTACGGCGTCATGAGACTCTGTTACCCGGCCTTGCTCCACTTTGTACACAGTATACACGCCGTCAGCGCCTCTGCGTCCGTATAATTCTATTGCGGCGTCCACCATGGCCTCGCCAATGAGCGGGTTGTGTCCTTTTTCTTCGCCCAGCGCGCGGTATTTTGCCCGCAGAAAGGACATGGATTTCTCGTTCATCTGTTCTGATGTTTCCACACCAGGAATTATCGGGGTGGATGCGCCAATGCTTGCACCCGGCGCCATGACAATGTGGTCGCAGGCGTACGAGATGAGCGCTCCGGCCGAGATGGCGCCCCGACCGGTGATAAACGCAACGGTGGGCACGGGCGATTCCAAAATCGTCTGCGCAATGGCGATAGCCGAATCAACACGTCCGCCGAATGTATCCACAATAAAGACGATGACTTCCGCGCCCACGGCCTCGCGGGTGACGGCCCGTTCCACCACCACGGCGATGCCATCCAGGATATCCCCTTCTATCGGGCATATCACCGCAAACGGTCCCGACGCAACTTCGTTGCGTTCCGTGTCTCTCTGTGACGGCTCCTCGTCGGACTGGGCGCGTACCTGGGGGGCAAAGGAAAACGGCGCAATCAGCAGGCCCAGCGCAACCAAACCCACCAGCAAAATCGCGCGCGTATGACGCCGCCTTATTTGTTGTTCCATAAATCTCTCCTTGACACCGCTACTGTAACGACAGTCATCGGCTATCTATTCCAACTGCTGCCACCATTGTACTCCAATACAGGCGTTGCCCGCATCTCAAGTATTATCATGAAACCGATGTCGCGTTGTATCGTAATTGTTGGGGTGCTCCGCCTTACCGCGGACAGGACATTTTCCGGGGCAACGTAGACGCGACATCCCTGTCGCATCGGCCAATGACAACGCGACAAGATGTCGCGTCTACATTGGCGTCATTATACTACGAGACGCTCCCGGCGTTTTCGTTTCGTCCAACCGGGAAATAGCAGTCCCTGTCAGTAATGTTGTCAGTAATGTTTGCATCCGATACGCAATAGGCGCATAATACAGCGGCGCGCCCTTCGCGCGTTTTTTCTTTGACCCAAGAAATGTTTTGACACAGTATGGAGGTTAATGAAGATGACTGAGCAGACGACACGACGTGATTTTCTGAAGACAAGCGCGGGCGCCGCCGTTACTCTGGGCGCGCTGGGATACGCAAAAAGCGCGGGCGCGAACGACCGCCTGTCCATTGGCATTATCGGCTGCGGCAGCCGTGGACGCGGCACCATCATGCCGGCAATAAACCATTTGGCGAAAGAGCAGAATGTCGAAATTACCGCTGTGTGCGATCCCTGGGGCGCGCATCGCCGGGAAGCGGCGCTCATGTGCAACGATTGGTTCGGTCGCGAAGCGCGTCAGTATACGTCCCACAAAGAGTTGTTGGACCAGCAGGACGTTGATCTTGTCGCCATTGTCAGCTGCGATCACCAACATGCGATACAGTTAAAAGATGCGGCTGAGGCAGGCAAGGATGTTTTTTGCGAAAAACCGCTCGCAAAAAATTTAGAGGAACTGAAAGCGGCGTATGACGCCGTCAAGGCCAACGATACAGTTGTGCAGGTGGGCACGCAGATACGCAGTCGCCCCAGCATTGAAGCGGCCCGCCAATTTTTCGCCACCGGCGCGTTGGGCAGGGTCGGACGGGTCGAGCAAATACGCAACGCGTCCCGTCCCTATTGGTACCAGTACATCCGCGAGGTGGAAGAAAATGATGTGGACTGGCCGGAGTTCTTGTTTGGACTGTCGCCGCGCCCCTTTGATCCGGTGATGTGTTCAGGGTGGTACGGCTATCGCGATTTCTCCGACGGACCGATTCCGGGCCTGGCAAGCCATTTTATTGATCTGGTTCATTTCATTACCGGCGCGAAATTCCCAAGCAGTTGCGTGGCCATGAGCGGCGTCTATACGTGGATAGATGAACATCAGTTTGATGCGCCCGACCATGCCACCGCCGTATGGGAATACTCCGAGGGCTTCAAGGCCCATTACTCCACCAATTTCGGCAACGGCAGTGGCAGCCGCATGAATTTCTACGGCAATCAGGGCGTGTTGGATGTGTCCGACTGGAGCAAAAGCTATGTATCCGGTGAGGGTGTACATGGGGAAACTGACCTGGCCAGGGAACCGGCGCAACTCGACGACATCGAACGCCCGGAGCATGTGGAAGACTGGCTGCAATGCGTCCGTAACCGCAAAGCGCCCAATGCGGACATCGAAGCTGGCTACCAACATGCGGTGGCGTGTCTCATGGGCGTGATTGCCTCGGATACGGGACAGCGGCAGATTTATGATCACGAGACGCGCACTATCAAAGCCGGATAAAGCGCGGATACACGGAAAGTCAGTAACAGATATACGGAGGCCGTACCAATGGCTGCTATTACACGGCGTGATTTTCTTGGGTACTCAGCGGGCGCGGTTGCGGCGACCGCTTTCACGGCCGGTCGTACCGGCCATGCCGCACTCGTACGCCCCCGGGCAACAGACGTGCGAACGCTGGGCAACACGGGCATCCAATGTTCCTATCTGGGCATAGGCACCGGCATTCGGGGCAGCGGCCCGGGTATTACAAGATTGACCCTGGAACTGACGGGCAACGCGATAGTGGAATTGCTCGAATACGCTTATGCGCAGGGCGTCACCTATTTCGACTTGGCCGACCGCTATGGTTCGCATCACCATGCGCGTCTTGCGTTGAATCGCTCCGTCCCGCGAGACAAGGTGATGCTGCTGAGCAAGGTATGGTCCCGCGAGGCGACACAGGTTAAAAACGATGTAGAGCGCTTCCGGGAGGAACTGGATACCGATTGCATAGACGTGGTGCTGCTGCATTGCCTGCGCCAGGGCGAGGAGGACTGGCCGGAAACGCTGAAACCGGCCATGGACGCGCTCGCTGACGCCAAGGCAAAGGGACACATCAAGGCGCACGGCGTGTCATGTCATATCCTGCCCGCGCTCGAGCGGGTCGCCGACGAGCCCTGGTGCGACGTGGCACTGGTGCGGATCAACCCCTTCAATGTCAATATGGATGGCCCGGTCGAGAAGATTGTTCCCATTATGCAACGGATGCATGACGCCGGGAAGGGTGTGCTCGGCATGAAGATTCTGGGCGAAGGCGCGCCGGAGGTGGTGGCGAAAATGGATGAATCGCTGCGCTTCGCCGCGGACTTGAAGTGCCTGGACGCCATGACCATCGGATTCATGAGCAAGACCGAACTTGACGACGTGGTAACGCGTCTGGAAAACGTCTCAACAGCGCGGTCATGAAAATAAAAGTGGATGCGGCGTCCAGGGTCGCTTTATCGTGACCTGGATGTCGCCACGGCATTTTCATGACAGCCGGGTTAGCAGGCGTCCTCATTCGTGAGCATTGCGTTCACAAAATCAATATCAAATTCAGCGGGATCAAATTCGCCGCCCAGCCAGTCCATCATCTCTTCGTATTGGGGATGGTCAGGGTCCTTGAGCACTTCCTGCATCTGGTAGAAGCCATAGAGACCGCCGCAGTCCTCCGGCGGACAGGCGTTTTTGCCTTTAAGACAGCGTGGCG
>SLFT01000425.1 GCA_007124105.1 Candidatus Hydrogenedentota bacterium
CCCAGTGTCACAAAGCGATCATGCAAAAGGCCCTCCGTGTGGCGCTGGGGTTTGAACAGTTCCAGCACATAGGGTTGCAGCATATCCGGAAAATCCTTGCATGTCGCCACCTCAAACTCCTGGATAGCCGCACCGGTAGTATGATCAAAAACACGCCCTCGAAAATGGAAACGAGCGGGTACATTTTCGTTTACATCAATTTGGATGGGCGAGTTCCGTCTTTCAGTAGTCAGCCGCCTGTTTTCGGCCAGGACCACGCCATCGTAGCTTACTGTGACCCTGTGCTCGCCCCTCTGGAGGCCACGTAATTCAAAAGCGCCAAAGAAATCGGTTTGGGCTTCCCTGCCCGCAGCTGCCACGGTAAGACCAGCTACGCCATCCTGCGTAAATCGGCTGTCTACTACACGCCCTTCAATAGTATAAATGGCCGGCACGTCCGGAGAGACCGTGTCGTCGCCTGCTAGCGTTCCCGGGTCCGCCGGACCGTCCGTCTCACCGCCAGGTCGTTGCTCAGTACCCGTCCGAGACGGCAGCGTGGTCTCGGCGCTGAAGTCCTGAAAGGCGCGATAGCCGAAATAAGCGCCAATTGCCAATACAATAACAGCAGCAACCGCCACAATATGCGGCACAACTTTTCGTTTCGGTTTTCCCAGCCGTGTCTCTTCCGCCGCCTTTTGCGCTATAAAGGGTCCGGCGACTTCATTCATAATTGCAATCAGCCGTTCCTTGCTGTTTACTTCAGGATCAAGCGCGTTTACAACATCTTTTAATAACGCCCGCTCAACGTTTTCCCGGGTGCGCGCAAGGTCTTCCTCGGCTTCTTTACGTTCAAGTTTAAGCGCGTAAGCAATATTTCTAGCGGACAATCCAAAAAACGCGTTCAGCAACAAGCCCGCGCGTTCCTGCGCCGAAAATGAGCCCAGTTCTTCATTCAGCGGATCGATCAATTCGGATTGCGCCCATTCCATGTCAATCGGCGATGCCTCGGCGCGTTTCCGCAGCGTCTTTTTTCCGGCGCTGCGCCGGGCCGCCAGATTCTCAGCCTCGCTGCGGGCAAGGGCGCAGAACAGCATTCCCAAGTGCCTGGGGTCTGTCAGGGATACAAGGCGGTCAAACCCCTCCTTGAAGGCCGCGACAACCACCATGTCAGCCTGGAAAATATTGCCGGTATGCGCCAAAGCGACTGCGTATACCATGGGCTGATACTTTTCAATAATGTAGCGATATGCGTCCGGCTCTCCCTTGAACACTCTGCGTATAACCGCTGCGTCGTGTTTCGTCCGTGATAATGAAATCACACCCTATATCCTTACGTTACGCCGCCTCTGGCGTTATGATTCTATCCTTCTTATATACATGAACAACGTCATTCCCAAGAATTCGATAACAAGCGTTTTAACAACACTCCGAACAAATTAAACCTGCACTATCACACAGATTCTTACCCTATAGTATACCATTATGCTGTAATCTAACGCTCTGGTCAAGTAATTTCCGCAAAAATAGGGCGCGGACGCGTCTACGTAAGAAGCGTGTGGTATGTGTTGGCCACCTTTTTGGCAATGCTCATAGCAGGTCTCTCATGCCTATAGGCAGTTATGGCGGTGCTTTTTGACAAAATGCATGCCCCTGGAGAAGCGCGCGTAGTTATTGACAGCAGAAAAAGTCTGTATCCAACATTACCGGAACTTCCATGACACATAAAAGTTCCGGGGGCCCGATTTTGTGGTCAAGAATTTAGGCAGAACATTGCCTATCTCACGGAAAACGCGGCGCGCTTGCTCGCGTTTACTCAAAATCAATGTACCAGGTAATGGTTTGTCGGGCATTGGATGTAAAAAGCAGAATAAGAATATCCTTATCTGCATGGAGGATGTCGAAATTTTCCACAGTGACATGGGCGTTGCGGAATTTCCAGGGGCCGGGTGCGAGTACACGCAAGCGATAAGGCACCGGGTCCGCCTGGAATACGCCTGTCAAGCGCTTCGTTTCTGCGTCCCACTCAATGCTCTGGTGGTCTGCTGCGCCTTGGGCAATATGCCTGTCGGATGCTATGAACATGGGCCTTTCCATATAGGGGCGCAATCCGAAGAGGCGAACCGAGGCGGGCGGCACGGAAAGCGACGTACCGCCCTGAACAAGTCCGTGATACACTCCCGGCAAGAACTCATACAGGGTGTACGGCTTATTGGTATCCAATCCCAGCGCGCCCAGATCGAAATTTCTTTCTGCCACTGTCAATCGGGACCAGTTGAAAAACGCCACAAGATGCCATTCACCCGCGCCTGTTGTCAGGGGGAGGTGTCGCATATCCGACGTCCCCGGGGCGCTCATATTGACGTTATAGGCGGCGCGCGGCAATGACGGCGAGAAACGCGCCAGCACTGCTACATCCTCACTGGAAAGCGTGTCGGGATGATTCCCCAGGCGTATTGGCGAAGCGCTTAACGAAGCGGCGGCGAGCCACGCGACCCCCTGTTCGCGCGTCATGGAGACTACTTGCTCTGTCAAATGGTCGGCGTCTGTTGTGCTCGGTCGCAGAAAGACCACGCCCCCGTCCGGCGTCAGGCCGGTCGGGTACAAATACTGTTGCAACGTCATGGCTGCGTTCATGTTCAATGCATGTCGCCAGGCCGCTTGCCGGGGGACAGCCGGTCCGATTGCGTCCGCATAAGGCAGGGCCGCCGGATGCCAGGGCGTCACGCCCAATACACAGTGTTCGCCCATGCCGGCGCGTATAGCCTGAAGTCCGCGACGATAGAGCTGGATTCGCGTAAGCCCGTCGGCCACCGGCAATTGGCCGTGAAGCAGACAATCTGCGCCTTCCAGAAACAAGGCCTGGAACCCGTAGGTTTTCGTGAGTCGCTCCGCAAGCTGAGACAACCAGTGACAGACATCGTCGCGCGATACATCCAGCGCATACACTCCCGCCTCGCGTTTATAGGGCAAGAGCCATTGAGGGTTATTTTTTGCCGCCTCGGAATCCGATGCCGCCAAAAACGGGTTTATCCTGAGTCCCAGCGTTATTCCAGCGTCCTGAGCAGCCGCAATAAGCGGCGCGAACCCCTCGGGGAATCGGTCGGGATCAGGCAGCCAGTCGCCCGGACGGGTTGCCCAACCATTGCCTACAGTGAAATGACGCCAGTTCCAATCCCCCAGATGTTCGTGTTGCCATTGCAGCGTTTCCAACAAACGATCCGACGTTGCGTCCTTATCCGGGAACATGCCGCTGCTGTCCAGCCCGGAGGAGAAGCGAGGGCGCGCAGGTTGCAGCCCATGCACGGCGGCCACTGCATTGCCGTACCGTTCCATGCCAACACCAATATCTCGGTCGCCCACAGCGATATAAAGTTCCTCGCCGCTGAGCGTTTCTCCCGGCAGTACGACTACCGGCGGCTCAAACACGCACAACGCCTGGAATTGGGTGAACACGTTGCTGTCGGCAGTGGCCTCGCGCGCAACGTGAATGTATGTTTCTGCGCTATTATGGGTTAGAAACCCGGCAATCAGCACACGTTGGGCCGCGGGATTATGAATGGCCATCATGTTCCGGCTTCTGCCGCTGCCTCTATGGATGCCCATGCGTTCATCATCGCTGCAAAACAATTGCGTCTGCGCTGCATCGGGGCCAATATGCAATGCGGCATCAGTAGCGGGGGAACTGAACCAGGGCGCCAGCGCCGCTACTGTCTTGGGAGAAGACCCGGTATTGCGATACACGAGGCGTACACTGAAGTAAGGCTGGCCGGGATAGGTACATACATACCATTCACAATCACGGGCGTGGAAAACCAGCCCCTGGCCCTGACCCAGGCGATCATGCACTTGGAAGCGCGTTGCATTGCCTGGGTCTGTATTCAGGTGTCGCAATTGTTCCTCGTCCGCATAACGTATTCGCGCCTGCATACGGTTAAAAAGCGGTGCGCCGCCAACGTTGTATATATTTATCGCGCCATCGCGTTGTACGGATACCTCGTATACGTCTGTGTTAATGCTGATATATTCACGGCGCGACCGTTGGGCAACTGCCTGCGGTACAGCGAACAGCACTGTGAGCAGGCAAAGAACGGCGGCTATGATTCTCGGGGTTAACCCACGCTTTGCCGCTAACGCCAAACATGCAAAGAAAGCGGCCAAAAACGCGGAACAAGGCGCGAGGGAGCAGTATCGGGGACTATCCATACACATTCCTCAATCACGATTTTGTAAAATCTTCGGCATGTTTACTTACATACCTGCGCAGGCGTTTCATGGCGTCCCGTTCAATCTGGCGAATACGCTCCCGTGTAAGAGAAAATTCCTTGCCCGCTTCATCAAGGGTGTGCGCTCTGCCGTCAGCCAGCCCGTACCTATACCGCATGATTGTCGCTTCACGTTCACTCAACACGCCCATCAGCGCTTCCATTTCCTGGTCGCGCTCAAATTGGTCCATTGCGACATCACGGGAAACGAACTCGTTCATATCCGCGTTTTCGTTATATCCGTCGCTGTCCGTTGTTTGGAAGTTCTCCAGCGGCGATATTGCTTCCGCAAACATTTCCATGCGCCTTACCTCGGACAGCTTCATATCCATCGCCTTTGCGATCTCTTCCGCAGTGGCCTGTCGCCCCGATCTGATGTACAATTCCGCGTTGATGCGTTTATATTTTGCGAGATTGTCCGTAACATAGACAGGTATGCGAACGGTGCGCCCCTGGTTGGAAAGAGAACGCGTAACCGCCTGTCGAATCCACCACGTGGCGTACGTGGAAAATTTACAGCCGCGGTCCGGGTCGAAGCGATCCACTGCTTTCATAAGGCCCAGGTTGCCTTCCTCGATAAGGTCGGAAAGCGGAAGTCCATAATAGAGGTATTTCTTGGCTATACTTACAACAAGCCGCAAGTTGGAAACAATAAGCTTGCGCCGCGCTTCATGTGCGCTGGCCCCTTTCTTTTGCGCTTTCTTGGCCAACCTGACTTCCTCAGTGGCCGAAAGTAGCGGAACCTTCGATATCTCGGATAGATACTTGCCAAGGCTTTTGTCTTTGCTGTCAACCATCAAGCGCAACCTTTACAGTATGTCTAAGTTAGCCAGTCAGCAATCCCACTCATGTAAACTATCATCAAAAAGCAATTATTTCCCGTCAATAGTCTTGTCTGCCAATAAGCGCAAAAAAACGTTACACCACATCAGGCCCGGTAAAGGATAAGATAGTGCAGCAATGCTGCCGCAACTCCCGCTGCAACGGCAGAAATCAAAAGTACCTGCCAGAGCGGCTTTGAGCGTTTCGTCGTCTTATTGCCTTTCCCTTTGTTCGCAGGGACATCCGCTGCCGCTTGTCCATTATTCCCGGCAACGGGTTCTTGCGATACTGTTTTCTGATTACTCTTACCCGCACGCAGGCGCATAAGTTCCTCATCGCTTGGGAATTCATCCCAACCGTCGTCATCTGCCCCCTTCTCTGTTCGCTCGACAATGGTTTCCGCCCCATTTGTTTTACGCGCCATACCAGTTGTATCCGTACTTGCGCTATTTTCAGGATAGGCCGGTTTATCGTCAGGCGTCTGCGCATCCGCCGGGCCGCTGCCCTGAGGGGCTGCCGGCTTCGTGTCGGGCGCAGGCGTGGACGCCTCGTTCTTCTTGGAGGGGCCAGTTATCGTTAAGTTTGCTGTCAGGCGCTCCTTCATTTGTTTGGCGAGTTCGTTGTCGAATTGTTCTATGAGTCGCTCACACAGTTCGAGCGCTTCCGCCTCGCGGCCGACTTTGGCTTGGCAGGCTGCCATCAGATACAATACCCCTTCTGTATCCGGCTTAACTTCATTGAGCTCTGTGAGGATTTCCAGAGCATCGGCATAATGACCGGACTGGGCAAGATGGGTCGCCTGTTGATAGTTAAGTCGAATTTCATGTTTTTGCACGAACAAATACTCCTTATGCCGTTCGTTAAACCTGTATATTAGGGTAAAACGTCAGCCCCCATGAATTCAACTTGTTGAACGCCAAATGGGGAGTATCCATCTCCCACCAGATTTCACTGCGTGTTTTTGGGCGCGTTTCAGGTGTGTTGCGTTCCACACCCCGCTGTTGCAGCGCAGCCCGCGCACAACATACTTGGACATAAGGTAATCTTTTGCGGCGGTACGCGTTTTATAGATAATCCGGCGCTATCCTTTGGGCGCGGCAACCGACCGTTAGGAATCAGACCCGTTGTGCGCGCTTAATGGAATAGCGGCATTTACTACGGAAAGACAATGACCAGGAATATGGAAATAGAAGCGAGCCAAATCTATCAGGGCTTCCTGGAACAGATCGCGGCATCACCATTAAGCACTCGGAATGCGCTCAGGGTTGAAATAGATTTCCCGGCTATATCGCCCCTGCAATGGCTATCGGGGCAAGGCGGGAACGCCCGATATTATTGGCGCAATCGGGAACGCAACATTGAGATGGCCGGCATTGGCGAGAGTGATATTGTCATCCCGGAAACAGAAATAGACGCGCCGGGCACATTGATAAACCGCATCAGGTCGCGCATGGCAGGTTCGAGCCAGAACCTTCGCTATTACGGTGGGTTTCGCTTCCACACAGGGAAAGTTCCAAATGGCCGCTGGCATGATTTCAAAGCGTATCGTTTTGTGTTGCCTTTGCTTGAACTCTGTCATGTTGAAGACAGATATACCCTGGCCTGTAATCTGACTGCCGGGCACGACAGACAATCTGTAATGCGCACACTGCGGGATGTTTCTTTCCGAGCAAACGCCAATTCCAATGGGTTGCCGGCATTTTCGCGGCGTTCGGATTTGCCTTCTCCAGAGGGCTGGGAACGTTTAGTGAACGATGGGTTGTCCGCAATCGCTTCAAATACCCTGGAAAAGGTTGTGCTGGCGCGTCAATCCACATTTCAAGCGACGCATCCCATTGATCCGGTTGCCTTAACTCAGCGCCTTGCTGTTGACGCACAGGGCGCATACTTGTTTTGCTTCGAGCCCGCATCTTCGCGCGCTTTTCTGGGCGCTTCGCCCGAATGCCTGTTCAAGCGCGACAATAACGCCATCTACAGCGAAGCGCTTGCCGGTACCCGCCCCCGTGGCGACACAGACGGCGCCGAACGCGCTTTCGAACAGGAACTGTTGCAAAACGCTAAAGAAAACCGGGAACATCAGTACGTAGTCGAAGAGATATGCCGCGTCTTGCGTCGGTTCTGTACGCATATTGACAAGCCTGAAGCGCCGAAGATCATGAAGTTGTCCCGCTGCCAGCATTTACACACGCCCATCACCGGGGCTTTGCGGCAAGGCGCTGATGACGCGTTACTGCTGGAAGCGTTGCATCCAACCCCCGCAGTGGGAGGCGTTCCCCAGAAAAATGCGGTGCGTTGGATACTTGAAAACGAACCGTTCGAGCGCGGCATTTACGCTGCGCCTGTGGGCTGGGTAAGCGCAGATGCGGCAGAATTTTCCGTGGCCATTCGCAGCGGCCTCGTTCGTGAAGATAGATTGACCCTTTATTCTGGCGCCGGTATTATAGCGGGCGCACGGCCTGAGGACGAATGGCGCGAACTGGACGCTAAACTTGCAAGTTTTCTTGCTGCAATCATGAAAGAGGCCTGACATGGATGCCCCTAATTTGAACCAGTTGTGGGCCGACTTGATTGTCGAGGAATTGACGCGAAACAATGTGCGTCATTTTATTGTTGCTCCCGGGTCGCGCAGCGCTCCCCTCGCCGCGGCAGCAGCTCGGAATAGACGCGCCGTTTTATTGACCCATTACGATGAGCGCGGCGCCGCATTCGTTGCATTGGGAAGCGGAAGAATGGGAAAGACCGCGGCCGTCATTTGTACATCAGGCACTGCCGCGGCAAACTGTTTTCCCGCCGTTGCGGAAGCGCGACAGTCGGCCATACCGCTTGTAATCGTAAGCGCCGACAGGCCGCCCGAACTTCAAGACTGCGGCGCCAATCAAACGATGCCCCAACACAATCTTTTCGGCCACTATGTTCATGCCCAGACGACAATTCCTTGCCCGACGACGTCCTGCCCGCCCGAGGCGGTACTGACGCAGGTGAACGCGTTGACTGCTGCCGCAGGAGAACCAGGGCGCGGCGGCCCTGTGCATCTGAACTGCATGTACCGGGAACCCCTGGCCCCTGATGTTGTTCCAGATGCCTTTTCGGAGAGGTATACTGCCGGGCTAAGCGCCTGGCACACCGGTACGATGCCGTTTACACGCTGGGAACGGACAGCGCATAGCCTGTCCGAATCACAGTTGGCGCATCTGGTCAATGCGCTTGCTGAAGAAAGTCGTGGCGTTCTATTAGCGGGACGCCTGTACAGCCGAGAAGAAAGCGATGCTGTACTTGCGCTGGCGCGGCGGCTTCAATGGCCGCTATTTGCTGATATTACCTCAGGTTGCCGTCGCGAAACGGAAAGTGTCAACCTTGTTCCTTGTCATGACGCGCTGTTGGGTTCGGAGCAATTCCGCGCCGCATGGCGTCCGGACTTCGTCCTCCACTTTGGCGACGCATTTGTGTCCAAACGACTTCATGAATATCTTGCAGGTGTGCGTCCGAAGTATATACAAGTGACGACGCGCGATGAGAACCGCGATCCCGCGCATCTTGTCACGCAACGGTATCAGGTTGATATTGCGCAGACCTGCCGACAGATTACCGAACGCCTTGCAAGTGCATCGGCGGCCGGAGAAAGGACAGCCTGTTTCAGCGAAATCAGTCCCAAAGCCCGCGCATGTCTTACAGGAAGAACGGGGCACAATACGACTTTTACCGACCAGACCGTCGCGGCTGTTGTAAACGCATTCTGTAGACCTGACAGGGCGTTGTTTCTTGGCAACAGCATGCCTGTGCGCGTTATGGATATAACCGCCGCGCAGTGTGACGCTTCTGTCGTTCATGCCAATCGCGGCGTCAGTGGTATAGACGGCAATATTGCGACAGCCGCCGGGATGGCCTGGGCTTCCGGCGCTCCGGTACTGGCCATGGTGGGGGATATGACCGCGCTGCACGATCTCAATTCACTCGCCTTGTTGGCAAACACACCGGTAATACTTGTAATTGTCAACAACCAGGGCGGCGGCATTTTTTCGCTCTTGCCCATTGCCAAATACAAAGACCTGCTAGAGCCCTATTTCATCCAACGTCATGAGTGGCGATTTGAACATCCGGCCGCCACGTATGGATTGGCCTACTCTTCGGCAACCAATGCGCAAGAACTGGAGCAGGCGCTGCGTCATGCCGTGGCCGAGGGGACCTCCATGATA
>SLFT01000016.1 GCA_007124105.1 Candidatus Hydrogenedentota bacterium
ACGCAGCCGCCGAGATAAATGACTTGTACGACGAGAGCCCGCTTGAGGACCGGTTATGGGCGGAATTCAAGAGAAATAACATTCCAGCGGAGCGACAGGAGTATGTTAAAGCCGAGGGCAATGATTATGCGCTGGACTTCGCCATATATTGCAATAATGGCAAGATTGATGTGGAAGCGGACGGCGACACCTGGCACGCGAATCCAAAGAAAGCAAAACTGGACAATATACGCGACAACAGTCTGAAAACCTCTGGGTGGGAGGTACTGCGTTTTGGCAGCAGTCAGATTCGCGAGGAAGCCGCCGACTATTGCGTATCAACTGTAGCAAAGAACATCAACAGGCTGGACGGTCCGGAGGAGGGCAGAGTCATTCCTCGAAAAATTACGCCTGGCGACGGCGCTCACCAGATGTCGTTATTTGACGACTTGTAGTCAAAGGGGCTTACCTGTTTCTTTCTTGGCTGGTGAATGCAAACGCTTTGGGCGGGCTACCGGCTAATAGGGATTGGAAAAAAGTCAACGTCGCCGGGCAAGCAAAGTGTCTGCGATAGCATACGATTCCCAGGAGCAACAGAGGAAATCTGATGCGATATGACGAGTAGAGGCTGATTGGCAGTTGGATGCTCTTCCTGCAAACCGCGCATGTTCCTGGCAGATACAAGCCCCAACCTGTAATATATATGACAGGTTTCACCGATGATAGGCGTAGTAATAAAGCATCATTCTTCCGCCGCGCCCCACTGCGTGAGCGGGCGCGGGGCGGGCGCTTCTTCCACGGATGCCGCGACGCTGCCCGGGGTCAGGAGCACGGTTAATGTGCATGATTCCTGTGGTTCGAGTTCCACATAAAATCCGACCTGACGTGTACCGGGATTAGGCGCGTCCCATTCGTTGGGCGGCTCGGTGGCAAAAATTTCGACGGCAACAGCGGCGGGGGAGAGGGCCTCGAAAAACAGCGTTTTCTCTTCCTGGCGCAATGTAGCGTTTCCCGGGGCGGTGTCGGTTACCTCGGCGGGCGTTGTCATGGCCCAGCGTACGCGGGCGGGCTTGTCGTCCGCCACAATTTCGTCCTGAATCAACACGCGCCCGTCGGGCAGCAGTGCGAAGCCGCGCTCCGCCCGGGCCAGTTGCCCGGCGTAAACGTCGCTCATGTCCATGATGGTATGAGGAAAGTTGGGGTTATCCGAAAATTGGGTAATCGGCGCCGCGCCCCGCACCACCTGTCCCGCGTCGTTCACCAGCAAGGTGTTATGGCTTCGGTTGTGATACCGATAGATACGCCAGCGATCAGAGTCCTGGTTCCTGTTCCAGATGTTCATGCCGCGCTCCTCGAGTTCGTGATAGCCCTGCGCGCCGAAGTCCAATGCCCAGCGCGCGCCGTCCGCGTCGAGGATAAAGGTTCCGATGTCCATGTGCCCATGATTGGCGGCGGGCGTGCCCGCTTTCACGGCGAGAAACACAGCATTCGGGTCTATCCAGGAACTGCGATGCGTCGCCAGCGGGTTAATGCCCTCGCCTTTCCAATGCAACGGCTGGGACGGCCGCGCCCATCTGTCTTCCCACCAGAGCAGTTTCAACGGCAGAAAGCGGTTACGCGCGGCGGCCTCCCCTTCAAGCAACGCCTCGAGCCACGGACGCTCGGCCCAGACCAGGCCGGGGTCTCGCGTTCGCTGCGCGAACCAGAACACCGCCGGAAAAGGACCGTTCCGCGCGCCGCAGTCGCTGAAGTTGAAGTGCGCGCCGGTTGGCCCGGTCATGAGCAGGGGGAACGCGCCGGATTCCAGAAACCCGGGGGTCTCGGACAGACCGAAATCCGTGCCCAGCGCCGACTCAAGCGCGGCAATCAGCAGCACGTTATAGGAAGTGCCATATTCCCAGTAACTGGGTCCTTCCGGATATACGCCGTCGGGCTCGTATTCTTTCATGGCATAAGGCAGCCCGACCAGGGCGCGCGCGATCACCCGGGCGGCCAGGTCCGGTTCATGCTCGAGCAGCGCCAATGCGCCGAAAATCAAACCGCCGTGACATACCTGGTTCCAGTTGTTGTCGCTGAGCACCCAGCGGTTGTGTCCCTCGTATGACGGGCCAATGCCTTTCTCAAGAATAGCCGTTCGAATAGCGGCCTCCTGTTCCTGCGTCAGCATGGCATGCAGCCAGTCGTAGCCGATGGCCAGCGCGGCGGTCATTTCTGCGGCGTCAAGAAAGTGAGAGGGGTTCCAGTCGGAAAAGGCCGCCGCCGCTTCCATCTCCGCCACAGCCCGTTCGGCGTACCGGCTGTCGTAGGTCATCCGATGCACAAACCCCAGACACAACACGCGTCGCAACACCTCGCGCGAAACAGAAAGCAATCGCCGTCCGGTTTGCTTGCGTTCCAGTGGCGGCTGTTCCAGTATGGCGTCCGCTTCCCTTTGCACGATGTCGAACAGGGCCTGGGCAGTGTCTGACTCGGCAATGCGCGCACGAACGCGGGACGCTGTCGGCGCGTCCATCAGCAAGCGGGGATGGGGCGCGGCATCGTCAAGAAAAGCGCGCACCTCCGCCTCGGAAAGTGGTTCCGCCTGTAAACAAGGCTGATGCATCATAACCATGACAACCAAAAGAACCGTCGTCGCCCTTATGTATCGTGAGGCAATCGCCATACCGTCGTCCTTTCTCTTTCAAACATCGGGGTATAAAACGATTATACGCATAAACAGGCGACGGATGAAAGCAACCAACCAATCGCACCCCTTGCGTTGCGGGCCACGGCGATGCCGGCAACGATGTTTATATGCAACGTAAACCAAAGCGCCCAATGGGGCTTCGTGGCCGCCTCGCTCTAAAAATGGCTATTGCCCAATCTTGAACTCCATGTCGCAAAGCGCGTAACATTGGAAAGCATGAGACTGGCCGCATTTTCAACTCTCAACCATAGGCGTGAATGATGCCGCGCCACAAGGAGCCCCTATAATGAAACTTCTTGCTGTTGGCGACCTGCATTTGGGTCGGAGACCGTCGCGATTGCCCGATGATCTCCAGGAACGCGCCCGGGCGCTGGGCCCTGCGGGCGCATGGAAACGTGTGGTGGATGCCGCCTTGGCGCATAAGGTGGATGTGCTGGTTCTTGCCGGCGATGTGACGGAAAACGACCGGGACTTTTTTGAAGCCTATCGCGAATTGCGTCAAGGTGTTTCCGAACTTGCCGCGGCGGGCATACGGATTTTGGGCGTGGCGGGCAATCATGACGTTTTTATGTTGCCGCGGCTGGTCGCCGAGATTCCCGAATTTCAACTGCTTGGCGCGGGCGGCGACTGGGAAGCGGTTGACCTGACTATCAGCGGCGAAGCGCTGACGCTGTGGGGCTGGTCGTTTCCCGAGCCCAAGGTGAGTCAGAGCCCCTTGACCGGCGCCCCGTTTCAGCGGCGCGGCGAACACCTCAACCTGGGCGTGTTGCATTGCGACCGCGACCAGACAAACAGCAGCTACGCGCCGGTGTCCAGTCGCGACCTCGCCGCCGCCGGGCTTGACGGCTGGTTGCTGGGACATATCCATAAGCCCGACCTGGTGACCACAAACGCGCCGAGCGGCTATCTGGGCTGCGTCACGGGCATGGACCCCGGAGAACCCGGCGACTGCGGCCCCTGGCTGGTTGTCATTGAGCAGGGCCGCATACAAGAAACAGTGCAGTGGGCGTTGGCCCCGTTGCGTTGGGAACGGCTGGAGGTGGATCTTACGGGCATCGCGAAAGTGGAGGAGGCTTACGAACGGTTATTGGACAAGGTACGCGAACTGGACGCGACGCTGTCGGCGTTGCCCTGGCCGCCGGAGGCGGTCGGGTTGCGCATCACCTTGACCGGGCGCAGCCGCTTCGGACATGAAGCGCTTTCAAGGATTGAGCAGGAGGGGCTTGAGCATATTCATTCCGGGGATAAGGGCGCCCAGTATTTTATCGAACATCTGACGGCGTTGACCTTGCCCGAGATTGCGCTGGACGAACTCGCCCGCCAGAACGATCCCGCCGGACTGCTGGCGCGGCGGCTGTTGTTGCTGGACAGTCCGGAGGATACGCCTGAACGCCAGGCGTTGATCGAAGAGGTGCGCGAAATACTGGAGCAGGAAAACCGCGACGCCAGATGGGGCGGGTTGCAGCCTGTACCGCCGGATGCCGAGGCCGCCGCCGACTGGGCCCGTCGCGCGGGCACACGGCTGCTGGACCAGATGCTGGCGCAACTGCGGGAGGAACAATCATGAAACTGACACACCTTGAAATAACGAGTTTGCCCGGCATCGAACCGGGTTTTGCCCTGGACGACATCGCCCGCGACGTCAACTTGGTCAGCGGCCCTAATGCGGTGGGCAAGAGCAGCATTATCCGCGCACTGCGCTATCTCGTGGGCGGCGCGCAAGCGGGCGACCCGGCGGCGCTGGCCCTGCGCGCTGTGTTTGAAAAGGATGATGAACGCTGGACCGTGCGACGTACAGGCCGGGAAGTGGCTTGGGAACGAAACGGCAACACTGTCGAGCGACCGCCGCTGCCGGAACGGGACTCGCTGCATTGCTATTGGCTGTCCATGGAAGAACTGTTGGCGGCGGATGAGCGCGACGACGTGCTCGCTCGTGAACTGCGCCGCGCCTTGAGCGGCGGCTATGATTTGGCGGCGTTACGGGAAAACGCGCCGTTCAATGTAGCCCAACGGGCGGGACAACGGGAAGCGGACACATTGCGCAAGGCGGAGAACGGGTTAAACAATGCGCAACGCGAATACGAAGAGCTGCGTCGTCAGGAAAAGAAGATTCCACAGCTCGGGGAGGATATTGAAGAGGCGCGCGCCGACGAAGAAAAAGCGACCATGCTGGCACAGGCCCTTGCGCTGCTTGACGTGTGCGGCGAACGAAGACAAATAGAGGCGGGGCTCCAGGAATTTCCGGAAAATATGGACCGGCTCCGTGGCGACGAGTTACAGCAGTTTGACGTGAATGACGCGCAACGTCGGGAATGCAAAAGCGAGATTGAAGCGACCGGCGTTATTCGCGATCAGGCAGAACGGCGACTGAAAGAAACGGGCCTGGGGGATGATATGCCTGCCCGCGCTGAGATCGAAGCGTGCGACGAGCAGTTGAACAAGGCCGCGCGCGCGCGCGACCAGCGCGACCAGTATCAGACGGCGCTGGAACAGGCAGAAGCAAAACGCAAACAGGCAGGCGAAAACCTCGGCGGCAACGCGGAAACGCCGCCGCAGCTCGAGCCGGACAGCGTCGCCAGGGCTGAGACGCTGGCGCGACAAGTTCAGGACGTGGAGACGACCTGCGCCAAACTGGAAAATCAACTGAGCGACGATTGCGAAGCGCCCGAACCGCGCGCCATTGAACAGCATACCCAGGCGGCAGCAGCGCTGCGGCGCTGGCTTGCGCTTGAAACCGACATGCCCGCGGCGCTCAAGTATGGTCTGTGGATTGCCGCCTGCGGCGGCGCGCTCACGATTGTGGCGGCGTTGCTGGCGGCGGCGTGGATCGCGCTGCTATGCGGCGCGGCGGCGTTGGGCGGCGCAGTGTGGGCGTTGACGGCGTTAAAGGTGGACAGGAGTAGCGAGACGCGGCAACAGTTCGAGCGTACCGGGGTGGACGCGCCAACGGCATGGCAACGCGCGCCGGTGGAGAAGCGGTTGGACGAGATTGATATCGCGAAAATTGAATTGGAACGCCAACAAGCGCAGACGCAACGACATCAGCAGCTGCGCGTTGATTTTGAAGGGGCGCGAAAGAAGCAGGCTGCCCTCAATAAAGAAAAGGAACAGCTGGCGGCGCAACTTGGCTTTAACCCGTCGCTGACCGCCGCCGCGCTTGACCGCTTTGTCAGGCTGGCGCAGGCGTACGATGATGCCGCTAATGAATGCGCCAGTCGGAAAAGCGCGGTGGAGCGTTTGAACAGCGAGATTGACAGCGCGTGCAAGGCTGTCAGCGCGTTTTTGGGAAAATGGAATGCCGCGCCTGAAGAGGCATCGTTGGAATCGTTGCGGCCGCGGTTACAGGAATTGCGCGACCGTCTGAGCAGGGCCGAGGAAGCGCGGCGCGACCAGGAAGAAGCGGATCGCGCTCTGGAACGGCTCCAGAACGACGTGAAGCGGTACGACCATCTTGAGGCGCAACGTTATCAAGAAGCCGGTGTGGAACCAGGAGAACGCGCCGAACTGACGCGACGTATTGAGATGCTGCCCGCCTGGAAGGAACAGCAACAACGGCTGGTAGAGGCAAGCGCAAGAGAACGAGAGAAACGCCAGCCGCTTGAAGGACAACAGGAATTGTTGCAACTGGTGGACAACAATGAACGGGATGCGTTGACAGCAGCATTGGAACAGGCCCGCGAAGGCGCCGCAAAACGGGAGGAACTGCAAACCGAACTTACTGAAATCAGAACGCGCTTGAGAGACGCCGGCGGCGACCAGCGCCTCGAACGCGCAATGGCTGATCGCGATAACGCACGGGCGGCGCTCGAGAAGAAGTACGACGAAGCCTTGTTTGCGCGCGCCGCGACGCTTCTGCTCGGCAACGTGGAGCAGGAATACCAGACCGAACACGAACCCGAAGCGCTACGCAATGCCCGGGAACGCTTCAAACGCTTCACCCACAACGCGTACGATCTGGAATTGAGTCAGGACAATGCGTTTATTGCCCGGGATACCAAACTGCGGGCCACCCGGCAACTGAGAGAATTATCCTCAGCCACGCGCATGCAGTTGTTGTTGTCTGTGCGTCTCGCCTGGACCCATACCCTTGAACGGGGGCGCGAGAGCCTGCCCTTCTTCTTCGACGAGGCGCTGACCACCAGCGACGAAAACCGTTTCGCCCAGGTGGCGCAAAGCCTGGAGATGCTTGCCCGCGACGAAGACAGGCAGATTTTCTACCTCAGCGCGCGTCAGCACGAAGCGCTGTTGTGGGAACGCGCCACAGGCAACGCGCCCCATCAGATCAATCTGGCGCTGGTCCGTTTTCCGACGACGAGCGCGCAGCCCGAAGACTACGCGTTGCCCGACATGGAACAACTGCCCCAACCCGACGAACACACCCCCGAAAGCTACGCCGCAGCGCTGGGCGTGCCGCTCGTGGAACCGCAACAGTCCGGGGGCGCTGTCCATCTGTTTCACCTGCTGCGCGACAACCTGCCGCTTTTGTATCACCTCATGCAAAACTGGCGGATAACGACAGTGGGACAGTTGGAGACGCTGCTCGGCAGCAACGCTGCCGCTACTGCCGTTACCGACCAGGACTGGCGCAAACGGCTGACGGGACGTTGCGCCGCAGCGCGCGCATGGACAGCCGCATGGCGGCAGGGGCGTGGGAAGTGTGTGGACCGCATCGCGCTGGAAGCATCGGAGTGTATATCGGAAACCTTCATGGAACGCGTGGTTGAACTGGCCGAACAGTACAAGGGCGACGGCGCCGCGCTCATGGCGGCGTTGCGCGCGGGCGAAGCGCCCAGGTTCCAGAATGCCGTGAAAGACCAGCTCGAGGCGTGGCTCCAGGAAAACGGGTATATCCCCATGCAAAGACCGCTTACCCAAGAGGAACGTGAACATCAAACGCTCCTCGCCGCCAGCCACCACGCCGCGCCCGAAGATGTCCGCGCCGTGACCCACTGGCTCGAAGGAGCGCGCAACAACACAGCAACAGAAGAATAAACCACTGACAGATTACGCTTGAATACGCCCCATGGAGTGCGCAAGTCATACGCGCGCCTTCTCCTTTCGTGCGCGCGTATGCCTCAACATAAACACTTGGAAACATCCGGGCTAGCACGATGCCTTCTCAAATCAAAATTTAGATTCTGTAGGGTGGGTGAAGCGAAGCGAAACCCACCGTTCTGCTACAGTTCACTTTTGAGGTCTATTGGTAGACAGTTACAAGAAAATCAGAAACGGAGGACACGTCATGAATATAGCAATCATCACGCGCGCCAGCACAATCACCGCAATATCCAGCCGTTGTATACTCGCTTTCACCTTTGCCCTGGTCGTTGTCGTCAACGGATACGCCGACGATGTCACATTAGCGTCGCCCTATGAATTTGGCGCACATCAACATAAGGTGCAACTCCACACGCACACTACCCATTCCGACGGCGACCATGCGCCGGAATGGGTGATGCAGGCCTACGAAGAACTGGGCTATGTAGCGGTCGCCGTGACAGACCATTGCTACCCCGACCGGACAACCACAAACCTTGATGACCCCGGCGAACACAATATCATCCACATCCCGGGGGTTGAATATTCCGCCAATGAAGAAAACCGCAGTTGGAACCACATGCTCGGCATTAACATAAAGACAATTCATCACAAAGACGGCCTCCACAACAGACAAGCCCAGATTGACCGAGCTCACACCGAGGGCGGCCTCGCCTTCTTGTGCCACCCTTATGACGAGCACATCCATCGCAGAGGCTGGGATGCCGACGATATTCTTAACCTGGCGCAAAACTACGACGGCATCGAAATCTACAATGGTCGTTCTTATCATGATCCCGGCGGACGTGACTACCCCTATAAAGTAGATCTTGCGCTTATGTCCGGCAGGCGCATCACTGTTATCGCCGTGGACGACTTCCATCGGAACCCGGAAGAAACATTGGACAGGGGATACGTGGTCATAAACAGCAACGCCGACAGGGATACAATCACCCGCGAAGACATCATCGCCGCGTTGAAAAGCGGCAACTATTTTGCCGCCGGACGGGTAAGCCCGGAGCATCCCGTAAGCCCATGGTTTACCGACATCACCGTGGCCGGTAACACCATCACCGCCCCGATTGACAAGCCCGCAAACATCGAATTCATCACCGCGCAAAACAATTACTACAAAGACGGCCCCAATTACACGCGCCTCGAGGAAAACACAAGCACCGCCAGCTATACCGCGTCCCGCGACGACCAATTCGTCCGCATAAAGGCCGCCTACACCGAAGGCGACCGCGTATCCTACGTATGGAGCAACCCCATATACGTCGTCACTGACGAGGGGTGAGTAAGCAAGTGTAAAGTTTTGGCGGCGGCGCGTTTTTTTCAGGTCTTGTAGCGTTTGGGAGCGATATTGTATTTGACCACGCGCAGCCCCATCAGGCGTTCGCTGATTCCGAGTTGTCGAGCGGCTTTTGCCTTGTTGCCGCGGGTGTCCTTGAGCGCCTCCACAATCATTTCGCGTTCGACGCGT
>SLFT01000291.1 GCA_007124105.1 Candidatus Hydrogenedentota bacterium
CAAATTCCGGCGTAATGGGTTCGGTGTCCACGACACTGTAAAACAGCTTTGCCTGTTCCTTGAACTCTTTTAGGGTGCTCAAGGTTTGACGGATTTCTTCCAAGGAGGCCTCCGGTACGTGATAGCGCAATCCGCAACGTCGAATGAGTGAGAGCGCCCACTCCGGATTGTTTTGTTGCAATCGCGACATGGCGAGGATGCCCAGGCCCACCAAGTCGCCGTGCAGGAAATGCCGGCGGGTGAGGTGTTCGAGGCCGTAGGCGACAATGTGTTCGGCGCCTTCCTCGGGTCTGCTGGAGTTGATTTCGGCGCAGAATTTTACCTCGCGCCGATACAGGTCAACAATAGTGTCTATACCTTTTGGGGTGACCTGGTAGACTTCCTCAGCGTTGGCGTCCAGTATATCGAGGCATTCCTTTGCTTGTCTGGCCACGTCTTCGTAATAGGCTTCACCCGTGTCCCGGCGCGCCAGTTCCCAGTCGTGCAGGGCGGTATGGATGCTTGCGATGTCGCACGCGCCGGCGCGGTTCAGTTCTTTGGGCGCTTCCTGGATAAGCGAATAGTCAATGAGCAACTCTTCGGGGAAGATGTCGCCCACGTATTGCACTGTTTTGTCAACGCGCACAGCAATCATATTTGTAAGGGGCGCATCCACGGAGATGATAGTGGGAACCAGCGTCATGGCGCAGCCCCGTTTCCAGGCCAGGTATTTGGCGGTATCGCAACAGGAACCGCCGCCCAACCCAATCACCACGTCGCAGGGCGGCAATGTCGCGTCAAGGGCTTCCACGGTTTCCTTGTCCATGTCGGTCACAAAATGGACATGGTCAGGCGTCCATGTATAGTGTTTCTGAAACAGCTCCCAGGGGATATCCATCGTGACCGCCAGCGTCTTTCCGGACAGCGATTTGAGTTCTCCCGCGGCGTTGTCGCTGGATTTGATGGTTGGCGCTTTGTACATAGTGTTACTCTCTTTCCATGCGTGAAACCGCAGCGCAAAGGGTTATCCTAAAACTTGATGCTTTTGAATTGGGGCAGGTACTTCTTATTTTTGCGCAACATTTCAAGCGTCATTTTCTTGATCTCCTCGAGCGACAATACAGCGGCGGTAAGCGGGTCGTAAGCGATGGATTGGAACACCAGTTTCGGGTCGCCTGTGAGCGCCGCCTCCACCGCCATTTCTTCCACGGCCACGCTGACGTTGTTCAGCGCGGCGCATTGCGGCGGCAACGCGCCCACATGGATGGCGTTGAAGCCGCGTCGGTTTGCGAGCACGGGCGCCTCCACGCACACGTCCTCGGGCAGGTTGTTTATCAAGCCGGTGTTGGGCACATTGCCGTTGAACTCGAAGGGGTCGCCGCCCATGTACGCGTTAATGATATAGGCGGCATATTCCTGCCCCCGTTCGAGATCGAAGGGCGCGCCGGCGTCAAACCACTGCTTGACTTCTTTTTTCCAGGACTTGGCCAGGCGCAGGTATTCCTTCAGGATAAAGGCATATTCGCCGGGGTTCCAGTTTGTGCCCGTGGCGCAATACTTTTTAATCAGGTCGGGACGTTTGCGGAACCACCAGTTGTATTCGCTGTTATGGCCGCTGGATTCGGTGACGTAGTAATCGAGATGAAGAAACATTTCGTTGCGCACCAACTCGGAATTATATATATTCTTTTTGGACACGGCTTTGCGGATCAGGGGATAGGCGTCTTTCCCGTTCCACTTGAAATCGAGATACCATGCCTGGTGGTTAATGCCGGCGCAGACATAGTCAATCTCATCCATGGGCGCGCCGATCCACTGCGCAAGCATCCCCGCCGTGCCCTGCACACTGTGGCACAGGCCCGTCACCTGGATATCCGATGTTCGCTGCATGGCCCTGCACAACATGGCCATGGGGTTGGTGTAATTCAGCAGGATGGCGTTGGGACAATACCGTTCCATGTCCCCGCAAATCTCGATCATGGTGGGGATGGTGCGCAACGCGCGAAATACGCCGCTGGGCCCACGCGTATCGCCCACGTTGGTGTCAATGCCGTATTTCTTCGGTATCTCGAGATCATGTCGCCACACATTAACGCCGCCGCACAAGATGGTGCAGCACACGGCGTCCGCGCCCTTAAGCGCCTTCTTGCGGTCTTCTGTGGCAACGACCTTTGCGGGATAGTTGCCCCGCTTCACAATGGTTTCAACAGCGCGTTTTGCGAAAGCGAGCCGCTCCTTGTTGATGTCCACCAGTGCAATGGTCGCATTTTCCAACAATGGAAACGTCAACAAATCGCGAACCAGCCCGCGCGTGAACCCGAGGCTCCCGGCGCCGATAAAAACGATCTTTGCCATGTTCAATCCCTTTCCCGTGAGTGTGGCCTTCGTATCTGTCATTTGGAAAATACAGACGCTATTATGAGCGTTTCAGTCAATGCAGTCAAGCAAACAACGCCCCGTAGAATTGGGCGGCGTATTTACTCCGGCCGCAGTTGCGGAAACAAAATAACGTCTCGGATAGATGGCGAATCCGTAAGCAACATCGCAAGGCGGTCGAGACCAATGCCCAACCCCGCCGCCGGCGGCATGCCCACCTCGAGGGCCATGATGAAGTCTTCATCCAGAAACTGCGCTTCGTCGTCGCCCGCGGCGCGCAAGGCGGCCTGCGCCTCGAACCGGGCGCGCTGATCAATCGGATCGTTCAATTCTGAAAACGCGTTGCCCACCTCGAGACAAGCGATAAAGGGTTGAAACCGCTCAGTCAGCGCGTCGTTGCCACGCTTCTTCTTGGCCAGCGGCGACACCTCTATGGGATAGTCATAGAGGAATGTGGGTTGCACCAGATGGGGTTGGACCCGAGCGGACATGACCTCGTCCACAATTTTGCCATACCCCATCTCCGGGGCAATCTCGACGCCAACGCTTTCGGCGCGTTTTGCCGCCTCATCGCGGTTGCGAGTAGACTCCAAATCAATCTCCGCATAATTACGAATTGCCTCAAACAGCGGCATCCGTTTCCAGGGACGGGCCACACTGATGGTTTGGTCTTGATACGCAAACGTTTCATTGCCTACCACGTCCGTCACCACGTCATGCAGCATTTCCTCCGTTTCGTCCATAAGCCCCATATAGTCCTGATAGGCTTCGTAAAGTTCCATGGTCGTGAATTCGGGATTGTGTCGCGTATCCACGCCTTCATTACGAAAACACCGGTTAATCTCGAATACTTTTTCGAAGCCGCCCACGAGCAGTTTTTTCAAATAGAGCTCGGGAGCAACGCGCAGGTAAAAATCGTGGTCATACGTATTATGGTGTGTGATGAATGGCCGCGCCGTAGCGCCGCCGGGTATGGGATGCAACATCGGGGTTTCCACCTCGAGATACCCGCGGCCAATCAGCCATTCACGCATGACCTGTATCATCCGGATACGCTTTCGGAATACGTCGTTTACTTCAGGGTTGGCGACCATGTCCAGGTAGCGATGCCGATACCGGGTCTCCACGTCCGACAGTCCGTGATATTTCTCCGCTGCGGGCCGCAGCGATTTGGACAACAACTCGTAACGCTCGGCAAACAACGTTATCTCGCCGCGGCGCGTACGTTTCACCGTGCCGCACACCCCCAGGAAATCGCCAATATCCAAATCCTTTGCCGCTTCATACGCATCATCACCCACTTGCTTCTGACCCAGAAACACCTGAACGCGTCCGCCTTCGTCTCGGATGTCCAGGAAGGTGCTCTTCCCCTGAATACGCCGGGCTACAATGCGCCCCGCCAACCGCGCGGGAAGCGCAGCGGGCGCGTCTTCAGTGGCGTCAGCCTCCAGCGCCTCGAATTGACGGCGCACGTCAGCGATAACAGCGCTCCGGTCAAAAAGGTACGCGTACGGATTCTCATTGCGCTCCTGAATACGCGCAAGTTTAGCCAGGCGGTGCCGTCGCAGTTCGGCCTCGCCGCCGCGCACTTCACTTTCGTTCATGTCTTGTTCCGGCATGTTGTCTGATGTCATGGCATAAAACTCCAATTCTTTATTGTGATTATAACCGTTTTTGCGCCCCCTGTACACATAGTCCGGTAACGCTCACGTTTATGCGCTTCCGGTATATGAGAATACCAGAGACAATAGGCTCTCCCCCACTCCCGCACATCGTCTGCCGCACGTTGCCTGTTACGCTGCCAGGTATTCATGGCCGCGTTTCATAAAGGTTGCCGGGAGTATGCGTGATGGGATAGAAAGAAATCAAACGCATCCCACAAGAGCAATCATACAGCCTGGCTTTATTTGGTTAGTCAAAAAGCCCGTCGGAATAACGTTCGCCCGTCACCGCGTTATTATAGGACACGATACTGGCGAATGAGTCGAGATTGGCCATTGACATGCTGAATACGTTATGATATCTGGAATCTCCCATTTACACGTAACGCGTCCACTGCCATTGTGTGACGCGTTGTCTTGACTTACAAACGGAAAGGTTCCTTATGAGCAAATTAATGAGCGACCACATATTTACTTCGGAGTCTGTTTCTGAAGGACACCCCGACAAGATTTGCGACCAGATATCCGACGCCATTCTCGACGCGTGTCTCGGGGCCGACCCAAACAGTCACGTCGGCTGTGAAACGCTGGTAGCCACCGACCTGGTGGTCAACGCGGGCGAGATCACCTGCGACGGCTGGGACAAAATCAATCCCGAAGACATAGCGCGTGAAGTGGTCAAGGACATCGGCTACGTACACGAGGATATCGGGTTCAGTTATAAGACGTTCCAATATATGAACCGGCTGCACGAACAATCGCCGGATATTGCCATGGGCGTGAACGAGGGCACGGGTCTGTTCTCGGAACAGGGCGCGGGCGATCAGGGCATGATGTTCGGCTACGCGGCAAACGAGACGCCGGGGTTGATGCCCGCGCCCATCCAGTACAGCAACGACCTGTTGCTGGCCCTGAGCCGCATCCGCAAGCAAGGCGAAATTTCCTACCTGCGTCCCGACTCGAAATCACAGGTGTCAGTACGCTACGAAGCCGGCAAGCCAGCCTGCATCACCGCCGTGGTCATCTCCCATCAGACGGAAGATATTTCTCTTGACGTTATCCGCGAAGATCTTGTCAAGGCCGCCAAGGATGTGCTTGACCCCACCGGTCTGTTAACCGACGCCACGGAATATTACATCAATCCGACCGGGCGTTTTGTTGTCGGCGGACCACATGGCGATTCGGGGCTGACTGGCCGCAAGATTATTGTGGACTCCTACGGCGGCGTAGGCTGCCACGGCGGCGGCGCCTTCTCGGGCAAGGACCCGACAAAAGTGGACCGCAGCGCGGCCTACTACAGCCGATATGTAGCGAAAAATATCGTCGCAGCAGAACTCGCCGCCAAATGCGAGATTCAGGTGGCTTATGCCATCGGCGTGGCGAAACCGATGAGCGTTAATGTGTCTACTTTCGGCACGGGCGCTGTCAGCGACGACATACTGCAACAGGTTGTCGAGACAAGCGGTCTTTTTGATTTCCGGCCGGCGGCGATCATGAAACACCTTGGTTTGAGTCAGCCCAGCGGCTGGTGTTATCAAGACACCGCCGCTTATGGCCATTTTGGCCGCGACATATTCCCATGGGAGAAAACAGATTGTGCGGACGCGCTGAAGCGCGCGGTTGCGGAAAAAGCGTAATCTATGACTGACAATAAACATGACGCCGTGCTTGGCGTAGGTTCCCCAATTGTAGACGTATTGGCCCGTGTGCCGGAATCGTTCCTGGATACCATTTCGGGCGCGAAGGGCGGCATGGAACTGGTGTCGCCAGAGACAATGAACGAAATCATCACGCGTCTCCCCATGCCGCCCATGGAAGCGCCGGGCGGCAGCGCAGCAAATACAATTTGCACGCTGGCGCGGCTGGGCATGCCCGTGGGGCTGCTGGGCAAGATGGGCGAAGATGAACTGGCTGACGCGTATCGCCGTACGTTCTCAGCGCTGGGCGGCGACTGTTCCCGGTTCAAGACTACCTCTGAAAAACTGACAGCCCGATGCCTGAGTTTGATAACGCCCGATGGTGAGCGCACCATGCGCACAGACCTGGGCGCGGCCATGCTGCTTCATCCTGACGAAATATCACTGTCGGATTTCGATGGCTATACCCACACGCATATCGAGGGCTATTTACTGCTTGATGAACCACTCACGTTGAAAGTTTTTGAAATGGCCCTGGCGCACAGTTGCAGCGTCAGTCTCGACCTCGGTTCCTTTGAGGTGGTGCGCACTACCCGGGACAAACTGACCGGTTGGCTGCGTGATTACGTGGACATGGTTTTCGCGAACGAAGACGAAGCCCGCGCCTTTTGCGACACCGATTCGCCGACAGTTGCTCTGGACGCCTTTTGCGAGTTGTGCGCGCTGACGGCTGTAAAACTCGGCGCCCAAGGCGCCTGGCTGCAATCCGGCGGCGCGCGCGTGTTTGTGGAAGCCAACACAGTTGAAACCGTTATTGACACCACCGGCGCCGGCGACTGCTGGGCGGGCGGATTCCTCTATGGTCACTTGAACGGGGCCTCGCTAACCGCCAGCGGCGCGCTGGCCGCGCTCATCGGCGCAGAAACCGTATCCACCCTGGGCGCGTCGCCAACGCCCCAGGGATGGGAACGCATACTTGCGGCGGCAACGGCTTTATAAGACAATATTCATGATAATGCGCCACGCATACGTCTTCTATACTCAAAAGACGAACAAGAAAGTTCGCGGGACGAGAGCCTTGTATGGGACTTATAGGACGCATAGGACTTCTGAGAAAAAAGTGGCTTTGCTTTTGGGTTGCAGGCGCCGCCCGCTTTAGATATCCTCGGTGGGTAGAGTGAAGTAAAACCCACCGCAACCGTACACGAAGAGAAAATTGTGGGTTTCACCCCATTTCATCCGCAACATCAAAGATAGGGCACTCTAATGTATGTAGGCAGAATCGTCAGCGTAGCGCGCACTACAGACGGCCGTTTATGCGCGGTGTACCGCGTTTCCAGCCGCTCCTTTCCCAACCGTTCGGCGGCTGTAGGCGACGGAAAAGTCAGTATTGTCCCCAAACCTGGTCACGAGGGGGACATCATGAAGAACCCTTACATAGCGTATAACTGCGTTCGCATTGTACGCAACGGCGATGTGGCGGTAGTCACGAACGGCAGTCAGACGGATGTGATTGCCGAGAAGATAGAGAACGGTATGCCCGCCCGCGACGCAGTGGTACTGGCATCGCTCATGCTCGACTTCGAGAAGGACGCCTACAATACACCGCGCATCAGCGCTGTGGTGGACAAGAACGCCGGGGCGGGCTGGCTTGGCATTGTGCGCCACGACGGATTGCAGGTCGAGCGCATCCCCCTCGAATTTGGGCGCATCTATTATGTGGCAACTTACGAGGAAAGCAACGTGTGCGGCGAACGCTGTGTCGAATTCCCTGCCACAACGGCAGAGGCGGCTTGTGACTTTATCCTCGGCCAGGGCGTATTCGCCGACCGCGAGAATCCCGTAACCGCCGTGGCCGCCATGGCCGCTGATTATAGTTATCATCTTGTTGCAAAAGATGCCGAAGTGAAGTAAAAAGTAAGCCGGGATATTCTGTCTGTCCCGCTGAAGCGTCGTGAACAACATACAAAAACTCATTGTTTACGGGAGAAGCGCAGGGTGATGCGCGCCTGTCCAGCAATATCGTCTTATAGACATTTCCTATAGCAGTTACGGAGACGAATAATGACTGATGTTTACTTATCGCCATTGGTTGAGCGTTTTGCCACCTCCGGCATGAAAGCGCTGTGGAGCGCGCAGAAGAAATTTTCTACCTGGCGTCGTTGCTGGGTGGCGCTGGCCGAGGCGGAACAAGAGCTCGGCCTCGATATCAGCGACGCGCAGCTGGACGCGTTACGCGCTCATATCGAGGACATTGACTTCGAGAAGGCCGCGGCTTATGAAAAAGAAATGCGCCACGACGTGATGGCTCACATCCACGCCTATGGCGACGCGGCGCCGGAAGCGCGCGCCATCATCCATCTGGGCGCGACCAGCTGCTACGTCGGCGACAACACCGACCTGATCCTCATGCGCGAAGGGCTCGAACTTATCCTGGACAAAGTGGCGGCGACACTAAACCGCCTGAAGGCATTTTCCCGTGAATACAAGGACCTGGCCACCCTTGGATTCACCCATTACCAGCCGGCGCAACTGGTCACTGTGGGCAAACGCGCCTGCCTCTGGGCGCAGGACCTGCTCCTTGACGGCATAGCTGTCGAGCAGGCGCTGGCAACATTGCGTTGTCGGGGCGTGAAAGGCACCACCGGTACACAGGCTTCTTTTCTGGCGTTGTTTAACGGTGATGTGGACAAGGTACGCGAACTGGACCAGCGTGTGGCGGCAAAGCTGGGCTTTGACGCATCCTTCATTATTACCGGCCAAACCTATCCGCGTAAAGTTGACACGCAGATACTGAACGCACTGGCGGGTATTGGCGAGTCAGCCCACAAGTTTGGAACCGATATGCGCCTGCTGCAAAACCGCAAGGAAGTGGAAGAACCCTTCGAGACATCACAGGTGGGCAGTTCGGCCATGCCGTATAAGCGCAACCCCATGCGTTGTGAACGCATCTGTGCGCTGAGCCGGTTCCTGATGACGGCGCCGCTCCACGGCGCATTCACCACGGCAACACAATGGTTTGAACGGACCCTTGACGATTCGGCCATCCGCCGCCTGAGCGTACCCGAGGCCTTTCTTGCGGCGGACGCTATTTTGAACCTGTATCTGAACGTGATGGAACGCCCCCGGGTGTATCCAAAGGTCATCGAAAAACACTTGTGGGAAGAACTGCCTTTCATGGCGTCCGAAAACATTCTGATGCATTGCGTACAGCGCGGCGGCGATCGGCAGGCGTTGCACGAAGTCATCCGCCGCCATGCGCAGACGGCGGGTATGCGCGTCAAAGAAGAAGGCGCGGACAACGACCTCATCGCCCGGCTCGCCTCTGAACCGGCCATCGCCATGTCCCGAGACGAGATCGAAGCGTTGCTCGACGTTCGTCAATTCGTGGGCCGCGCGCCGCAACAAGTGGAAGATTTCATTACGGCGGAAATGGACCCCTTTCTGGAACGCCATGCCCATCGCCTCGACGCAATGTCTGACGTGCAAGTATAACCTGACATAGACGTTGTCACAATCCAAAACAGG
>SLFT01000492.1 GCA_007124105.1 Candidatus Hydrogenedentota bacterium
AACAGGCAAAAGAGCAGCGTACCGATGCTCAAAAAGATGCATTTTCCTGCAATGCAATTCTGACGGCAAAGGCGGGAAAGAAAAAAATACCGTGATTACAGGCGTTTTAGCCAATAAACACGGTATTTGCGGGCAAAAAAAATGGTGCCAAGGGGCGGAATCGAACCGCCGACACGCGGATTTTCAGTCCGCTGCTCTACCAACTGAGCTACCTCGGCACGTTTTGAGATTATACTGAACAAGCGCGCTTGATGTCAACCATTTCAGCATTTGAACAATGAACGTACACTGGGACTTGCAGTGGATGCCACTGTGTGTAACGGGGTTGATACAAGCGCTTTGGTCTATTTCTTTTCGCGGTGCAGTGTGTGTTTGCGCAGCGTCGAATTGTATTTTTTTAGTTCGAGCCGGTCGGGATGGTTGCGCTTGTTTTTTTCGGAGTTGTAGCGCGATGTTCCCGGCGCTTCCGTGCATTCCAAGATAATGGTTTCGCGGTTGCCTTTGCCTTTGCCTTTTGATGCCATGTTCTATATCTCCTTGGGGGTCGCGTTATTTTTCGTATGGACTTAATTTCTATTTTCTGGCGGCCGTTTCCAAATCTATCGTTTGGCCGATAGGGCTACATTGGTTTGCACATGCCGCTTGTGCATGTTCTATCGAGGGTGTTCGCGCGCTGAAGGCACCCTCACCCAGCCAAGCGTGAAATCTCAGACAGTAGATTTCGCGTCGTACCCGCTAAACCTGTGTCGGGTTCGGCGCGTTGCCGTAAACCTCTTTGGGATCAAAAACTTTTTCCGTTTCGGTCCAGCCGAGTGCAATGCCATTTTTTGCTGCGTCGCCTACGGGCACGGTTCTATAAAAACAGGAGCGATAGCCCACATGGCAGCTGGCGCCGCCCTGCACGTCCACCCGCAACCACACGTTATCCTGGTCATCGTCAATACGCATTTCGCGCACTTTTTGAACCAGTCCACTGGTGGCGCCTTTGTGCCAGAGCACTCTTCGGCTGCGGCTCCAGTATACGGCTTCTCCCAGTTCAATGGTCTTTTTGAGCGCTTCTTCGTTCATGTATGCGTGCATGAGCAGTTCGCCGGTGTCGTAGTCTGTGGTGACCACGGGGATAAGCCCGTGCGCGTCGAATTTGGGGGCGAGTTCATTGCCCTCTTCAATCTGCTCGATACTTTTTCTTTCTGCAAGGGAAATCACAATAATCCTCTACTGCCTGATTTTGTTTCTTCCGTGTTGTGGCACCATAACGCGCCAAACCCGTTGCCGGCGCGTATCTTTTGTGATGGGCAAGCCAGGTATTCGCTTTATCCCCTTCTTGAACACAGAAGATTGGGATTCAGGCAGGCATGGCTGCTGCATCGCTGTATTTTTCATGTGCGCGTCGGGGCGCAATCAAGGTGTTGCCTCCTGAGGCGGGGCCTAGTATACATTATTTTGGGGCCACCATGCATCTTTGCTTCGATGGAATTTTCTTGACATGCCGCGTCCCTTCTTTGCTATAGTGTCCCACAATGTACCATCCCCTATTTTCTATGGGCTTACTGCAAGTAGACGGAATAGAACCATGAACAGAGCGCGCGCCTTCTCACACGACTGGAGAGGGCGCGTTATTTCAGGAAGCGCAGGGTTATGAACGGCGATTCAAGCACAGAATATACTGTTATCATGGACGCAGCCGCCATGAAGGCGACTATCTACAGCATGGCGCTGGCCATTGCCGCGGACAATCCCGAACTCGACTCGCTGGTTCTACTTGGCATACTGAGTCGGGGCAAGCCGCTTGCTGATCGTCTGGCTGATCAGATAGGTCAGGTTGCGGGTTATCGTCCGCCTGTTGGCGTACTTTCCACTACCATGTACCGCGACGACCTGCGCTCGGGTACAGGCGGCGAGGTTGTGGGGCGGATTGGCGAGACCCATTTTGATTTTTCGATTGACAACCGCACCGTGCTGCTGGTTGACGACGTGCTGGCGGCGGGCCGTACAATTCGCGCCGCCATGGACGAGGTAATGGACTATGGCCGTCCCAGGCGGATTCAACTTGCCTGCCTGATAGACCGGGGCGGTCGTGAACTCCCCATTCAGGCGGATTATTTGGGTTACGCCCTGGGTACGGACGCGTATGAGTGGGTGTTTGTGCGTCTGATGGAAAGCGACGGCGAGGACGTGGTGCTGGTGAAGCACGCCCAGGACGCGCCCGTATCGGAAGGGGACGAATAATGGAAGCCATGGCGCCGGCAGTGTGGGTAAAGAAGGACTTAATCGGCATCCGCGACTTGTCGCGCGGCGAGATCGAAATGATCCTTGATACAGCGCCGCAGTTCCTGGCCGTGTCGAAACGGGCAAGCGGCATCAAAAAAGTGCCATTGCTGCAAGGGCGGCTTGTGGTGAATTGGTTTCACGAGCCCAGCACGCGCACACGCACCTCCTTCGAGCTTGCCGCGAAGCGGTTGAGCGCCGATACGCTTTCCATTGCGGCGTCCTCGTCCAGTTCGGTGAAAGGCGAAACCTTACACGACACGCTGGCCAATATTGAGGCCATGCGCGCCGATATTATCGTGTTGCGGCACGGGTGCGCGGGCGCGCCGCATATCCTGGCGGCGGCCCACGCGTCGCATATCATCAACGCCGGCGACGGCCGCCACGAACACCCAACCCAGGCGCTGCTGGACGTGTTTACCATGCGCGAGACGCTGCGGCGTCAACGGGGCAACCCGGAACTGGGCTTGGACGGTTTGAAGGTGGCGATTATCGGCGACATCGAGCACAGCCGTGTGGCGCGCAGCAATATACACGCCTTAACAAAGCTGGGCGCGTCCATAACCTTATGCGCTCCGGCGACATTGCTGCCGCGCGGCGTTGAGAGACTTGGCGTCGCACAGACCACGAGATTATGTGAGGCGTTGGCTGACGCCGACGTCATCTATGCGTTGCGTATGCAGCTGGAGCGTCAATCACGCGGCCTTCTTCCCAGTATTCGTGAATATGTAAAACTGTTTCGCGTCGATCGAGATTCGCTTCGATACGCGCCTGACCATGCCATTGTCATGCACCCAGGCCCGATCAACCGCGACCTTGAACTGTCCACAGAGGTGGCGGACGGTACGCGAAGCGTTATTCTGCAACAGGTAACCAATGGTGTGGCGGTGCGCATGGCCATCATGCATCTGCTCGCCAACAGCGGCGGCGCGCGACGCGCCCGGGAATCTCAAGCGTCATGACACTTGCCATCATCAACGGACATGTTATCAACCCCGCCGACAACACATCGGCGCAGCGCGACGTGCTGGTGGCGGATGGGCGCATCCAGGAAATCGGCAACGGACTGCGCGGCGACGAGACCATTGACGCCGCCGGATGCGTTGTCGCGCCCGGGCTGGTGGATATCCATTGCCATTTTCGCGAGCCGGGCTACGAGTCCAAGGAGACTATCGCAAGCGGCAGTCGCGCGGCGGCAAAGGGTGGGTTCACCAGCGTGGTGACCATGGCCAATACGAGTCCGCCCATAGACAATGCGGGGTTGGTCGAACTGGTTATCAAGCGCGCGCGCGAAGAAGCCTGCATTCGCGTGTATCCGGCGGCCTGCGCCACCAAGGGAATGCAAAGCGAAGAGATTACCGAGATGGCCGACCTAAAGGAGGCCGGCGCCATCGCCGTGACCGACGACGGCCACGATATCCCCTCGAGCAGGGTTTTGCGCCGCGCTCTCGAATACGCGAACATGGTTGACATCCCTTTTTTGAGCCACTGCGAGGACGAAGAACTTTCCGAGGGCGGTCTGATAAACGAGGGATACACGGCCACCCTCATGGGATTGCCCGGCGTTCCCAAGGCCGCTGAAGAGGTGCGCATAGATCGCAATATCCGGTTGGCGGAGCTTGCCGGCGCGCATATACACATCCAGCACGTATCCACGGCCGCCGGGGTCGCCATTGTGCGCGAGGCCAAGCGGCGCGGCGCACGGGTTACAGCCGAATCTGCGCCGCATTATTTTTGCCTTACCGACGAGGCGGTCAGCGGATTCAACACCAACGCGAAGATGAATCCGCCCCTCCGCGAGCCGGAAGACGTTCAGGCAGTGGTTGAAGGATTCAAGGACGGCACGCTTGATTGTATTGCCACCGACCACGCTCCCCATACGTTCACGGAGAAGGGTGTGGAGTTCGCGCTGGCGCCCTTTGGCATCATCGGCCTGGAGACGTCTCTGGCGCTTACACTGACCCATCTGGTCGGGCCGGGACACATCAGCCTTGAGGAAGCGGTGCGATTGTTGACTTTGGGTGGCGCCCGGGTCTGCAATATTCCCAATGCCGGCACGCTCGCGTCAGGCGCTCCCGCCGATATTGTTGTCTTCGATCCCAAGGCAACCTGGACGGTCGAAAAGAACGGGTTCGCGTCAAAGAGCAGCAACTCCCCGTTCATCAGCCACACGCTACAGGGTAGGGTCAGATATACGCTGTGCGGCGGCCAGACCGTATACAGCGGTTAACCTTCTGTTAACCCGGATATTTCACCAGATTTCTGTTGCGCCTGCGAATCTTACGCCATGTCAGGCACTTTGCTTGGCCGCCGACTTCGACGTGTCCCGACACGCTGTCAGCCGGCGGCCTGCACAAAATGCCTGATCTGACGCAATCTTCGCAGGCTCACGACGAAACCTGGTGAAATATCCGGGTTAATGGCTTGCGCGGCAGTTGAAGCGCCTGCAACACGTCTGAATTGTATGTGGAAAGAGGGCGCCATCCCCCGTGTCGGAAAATCTGGTTGTTCAGCCTACCGCTTCATGCGGGTCATCAGTCTTGATTATCTATTGCGGCGCCAAGCTCAATTGCCGCATCCACAAGAAGTTGTCCGAGAGCATCTCCATAGAAAGAAGCTGTTACTTCATAGCCGCTCTTGTGATACTCCTCTTTGGTCAGGATATAGCCGATATAATCGCTGGTCAGGGCGGCTACGCAAGGATGCGTGACGCCTTGTTGCCGTAGAGCGTCTTTCACGGAGGCGCCGATGGCGCAGATGGCCTCGCCCGGTAATGTTGCCATTTGAAAATCATTGATGCGCAAAGCGTACAGTGGCGCCGTTTCCGGAAACATCACGGAGAGCAACAGGGTTAGCTGTTCCTCGGGGACGTTATATTCGTCACCGGCTATTTTCAGGAAATCAGGCGCGCCCACACGCTGCGGCAATGTCGGCCACGATGATCGAAGGGCGAATCTGGTTGCGTTGGTCGGCGTCAGAGCCGTTGCCAGGCGCCAGGCGGCAATGCCGACCTTGCGTCCATAGTTGTACGCCTGCTCGTAGTTGCTGCCGCCCTTGCCGCGTACCGGCGCGATATCGCCTTCCGGGCCGTTCACGTAGAGGCATGTGACATCGTCGCCCATGAGTTCCTCCACAACACGCTGCATCTCTCCGGCCCATTCACCCGAAAGCAGCATGTCGTTCTCGTTTACAAAGGTGCCGTGAGCGGCGAAATTCACTAGTACCGCCAGCGGCGCGCCGTCGGTTGTGTCGAGGCGCAGAATCGTCATTTCATCATCAACACAGTCCGCGCCGCGTCGGTTGCGATTCATACCTGGCAGGGGCGCCGCGCCCGAAGCCGCCAGCACCGGCTGCATGGTTGCGTTTGCCTCCTGCAACGCTGTGGCGAGGCGTTTCACGACAAATTGAAGCATTGGCTCCGAGAAAATACCAATGTTCGGGTTGTTGGCAATGTTGCGTCGGTCCAAGGCGAACCCCTCGAGGCCGGTATGCGAATGACTGGCGCACATCAGCGTATTATCCACGGTCAACCCGGGCACGCCCGCTGTTGTTAATGTCTCCTCCACGAGATTGATGGGTACGCTGCACACGTCCAGCGTGACAATCGCGCCCTTCACGTCGCCATGCTCCAGCACGAGCGCCTTGCCATAAAGCGTATCGAGCACGCCTTCGGCGGGGCGTCCCTCGCGCGCGCCATAGCCGCCCAGTTGCGACGGAATCCCTTCCTCCAAAGGCGTAATGCTCACACGAGCCACGCCCGCATGTAATTGCGCTATGGCGGGCAGACAACAACAAAAGAAGAAACAGAAAAACAGGATACTGGCGCAATGCATATCAGGTTCTCCATGAAGTTGGAACTATAAAGACAGACTGTTTGAATGTGTATTTTGGTTTCACATTCATAGGCGCGGCACGTATGCCGTATTATCACAAGAGTATGTGTGAAATCAATCCGTCGGACAACGCGGCAAAGGCGTCGCGGCGGCGCAGATACGATATACGGGCCAGTGGTATTGCCCAAATAGCGTGGTAGCAACAACGGTTGCGTCATCTGTTTTTTCAGGTTGAAAGAAGGTCTGCTTTGCGGCCTGTGAATCGTAAATAATAATGCTTTTGTTATCCCTGTCTTCCCATGCGTACTTCCGCGCTTGTTTCATGGCAATTGGAGAAAGATAATTTCTGCGAAAGCCACAATATGGCGTATATAATGGTTCGCTTCTACGCAAAATATAGCGGTTTCAAGTTGTTTTGACTGGTGCGTTCTGGTATACTGAAATCACTTCCTGATTAAGCCCCGCAACATGCAAATTATTGAGGTAAACGGTATGGCAAAAAACGAATACGGCGCCAGTTCTATTCAGGTGCTTGAAGGATTGCAGGCGGTACGCAAACGCCCTGCGATGTATATTGGCGATACTGGAACGCGCGGTTTGCATCACCTCGTCTATGAGGTGGTGGACAACAGCATTGACGAAGCGCTGGCAGGGTATTGTTCACAGATAACCGTGACCGTGCATATTGACAACAGCGTTTCCGTGGAAGACAACGGCCGCGGCATCCCCGTTGATTTGCATCGCGATCCGAAGTATCGTAAGAAAACGGCCCTTGAGGTTGTATTGACCATCCTGCACGCGGGCGGCAAGTTCGATAATTCGAGTTATAAGGTTTCGGGCGGTTTGCACGGTGTCGGCGTTTCCTGTGTTAATGCCTTGGCAAAATGGCTTGAAGTGGAGGTAAAGCGGGACGGCTTCATACACTTCATGAGTTTTGATCGCGGCGTAGCCAGAGGCTCTATCGAGAAAAGAGGGCGCACCAAGGCAACAGGAACGCGCATCACGTTCTTGCCGGATCCTGATATCTTCGAAGAGTCTGAATATAATACCGAAACATTGTTGACGCGCCTGCGCGAGCTGGCGTTTTTGAACAAAGGCATCAAGATCATTTTTGAGGACGAGCGGGCTGAAGTCGAACCGATTGTGATGCAATATAAAGGGGGAATCGTTGAGTATGTCAAATATCTGAACCGCAATAAAGAAGCGCTGCATCGCTCGCCTATTTACATGGAGCTTGCGAGAGACGATGTGGAGGTAGAGGTGGCGTTGCAATACACCACTGCCTACAGCGAAGCGCTGGCGAGTTTTGCGAATAACATCAACACCCACGAGGGCGGCACTCACCTAAGCGGCTTTCGCGCTGCGCTGACCAAAAGTTTGAACGATTACGCGCGCAAGAACAATATGTTCAAGAAGACAAATGCCTCCATTTCCGGTGATGACGCCCGTGAAGGGCTCACGGCGATTATTTCCGTGCGCCTGCACGATCCCCAGTTTGAAGGTCAGACAAAGATGAAACTGGGCAACAGCGAGGTACAGGGCATTGTAAGTTCTCTTGTATACGAGGGATTGCGCACATTTTATGAAGAAAACCCGAATGTCGCAAACCGCATTATCAACAAGACGCTGGAGGCTGCCCGCGCGCGCGAGGCGGCGCGCAAAGCGCGCGAGCTTACCCGGCGCAAAGGCGCGCTGGACAGCCTGGGCCAGGCGGCAAAATTGGCAGACTGTTCAGAACGCGACCCCGCCAGCTGTGAGCTGTTTATCGTAGAGGGGGACAGCGCGGGCGGTTCCGCCAAGCAGGGGCGCGACCGACGTTTCCAGGCTATCCTACCGCTGCGCGGCAAGGTGTTGAACGTTGAAAAGGCCCGTGAAGACAAGATGTTGAACAACAAGGAAATCCGGTCGTTAATTACGTCCCTTGGCGTAGGTTTCGGCAAGGATGATTTCGACATCAGCAAGCTGCGTTATCACAAAGTGATTATCATGACGGACGCCGATGTGGACGGCGCGCATATTCGTACATTGCTGCTCACATTTTTCTTTCGGCAAATGCCCGAGCTTATTACGCGCGGCCATTTGTACATCGCCCAGCCGCCCCTCTATCAGATTCGCAAGGGCAAGAAGTCGCGCTACGTGAACACCGAGCAGGAATATGAAGATTTCCTCTATGAAGTGGCGTTGGACGCCGTCAACGTGACGGCTGACGGCGATTCGAATGGCAAGCCCATTCCCTTCAAAAAACTGGCGCGCGCGATTCGCGCTGCCCAGGAACGAGAACGCATGATTAATCGCGCGCACCGTGTGTATGGTGTGGATCGGGAAGCGTTGGCGAAGTGTCTTGCGCTGCCGCGAGAAAAATACATTAACCCCGCCGCATTGACATACAGCGAACTGGTGTCTTTGTTTGGCGACGAAATGGACCCCATTAACTCACTTGAGGAGCAGGGCGAGATCGAGGAGAACGGCAATGGCGTCGCGCGCTTGAAACCCGCATTGGTTCGTCAGAAGAATCAAGTGGACCTGGCCTTTTTCAAGAGCCATGAATTCTCCGCGTTGCTCGGGCATAACGAGCCCCTGGCGGCGGCCGGCGCGCCGCCCTATATGGTGATAGCGGCCAGCGGCGATAAGAGCGGCCAGACCCTTTTCGAGACGGACGACCTGCTTGCGCTGCGTGATTACTTGCTTGATTCTGGACGCAAGGGGTTGCACGTGCAGCGGTACAAGGGACTCGGCGAGATGAACGCAGACCAGCTGTTGGAAACCACCATGGATCCCAAGAACCGGATATTGCTGGCGGTGACCGCCGAAGATGAAGCGATAGTGGACGACGTACTCACTACGCTGATGGGCGATTTGGTCGAGCCGCGCAGGATTTTCATCGAGAAACACGCCGCTGAGGTACAGAACCTGGATATCTGACGCGGCGCGGGACCGGAAAGACAGAAAGAAAAGAAGACATGGACACAACAGAACGCATCAAACCAACACCGATAGAACAGGAGTTGAAGACCTCCTTTCTTGACTATTCCATGAGCGTTATTGTCAGTCGTGCGCTGCCCGATGTGCGCGAC
>SLFT01000172.1 GCA_007124105.1 Candidatus Hydrogenedentota bacterium
GCTGATGTATGTGGGCACATGCCTCTTTGAAGGGGTGAACATGAACGAAGGCCGCGGCACAGAAACGCCCTTCCTGGTGTGTGGCGCGCCCTGGCTTGACGCCGCAGCCGTGATAGGCGCCATTTCAGCGGACGACAGCGTCGGCTGCGATATGCGGCCCGTTCTCTATATTCCACAGTCCATTCCCGGCAAGGCATCCAATCCGACCCACAGGGACAAACTGTGTCGGGGTATTCGCTTCACGGTGACCGACCGGTACCTGTTGCGCCCGTTCACCACGGCGCTTGCCGTTCTTTGCGCCATATACGAACAACACCCGGAAATGGAATTCGCGCCCTTCTTCGACACCCTCGCAGGCGGTCCGTGGTTGCGTCAACAGATTCAATCCGGACGCGCCGCCTCGGGCATTGTCCGTGAAATCGCGCCGGCACTCGTTGCATTTGAAGCGGAACGTCCACGGTTATATCCCACGCTGCGCGAGCGACGCTACAGGTCTTAACCCACACGTGGGTGTGGGCAACGTGCTGCTGATATACATGGATTAAGTGAGGCGTGAACCCGATTTGGGGAAAACCGGCTTCTCCTTAATTGTTTCTATCCTGTTCTATTTGTATTGTTTAGACGGTCTTCTTCGTTGGCATGATATGTGCTCTACAAAGGTATGAAGCCATACACCCTTATATTATCCCTGTTGCCGGTGGTTGCCGGTATTTTCACCGCAAGCGCTTCGGCGACGCTTGAGGTGGACGTTTCCCCGCAAAAATATGCGGCGCGTCCCGGCGAAGTGTTTCCCGTGGATTATGTGGTCTCGTGGGAAGGCGCGCTGGACGCGTATACGGTGATGCCGCCAACCTTGCCGGTGCTGGACTGGGGCGCGGCTACAGTGTTGGAGATTCGCGCTCACAGCCGTGGTGACCGGCATGAAACGCGCCTTACCGTGGGTTACAGCGCCGAGACAGCGGGCACGTACACCGCGCCCGCCCTGACAATTCGCGTCCTCGAGTGGGACGCCGACGCCGCCTCCCATGCGGCGCTTGTAGAGGATGCCGCCTCCATGCCCGCCAAGGTAGTGGAAGCGGCGTCGGTCACGGTGGTTTTTCGTGATCCCCGTTTTGTCGTCTGGGCGGCGTTGGTTCTTGTGGCGTTGGCGGTTGCGGGCGCCTTCGGTTGGGCCGCGCTGCGCAAACGTCGGCGTACCGTGTCCGAGGAGGCGGGCCAGTCCCCTGTTGAAAAGGCGCAGGCGTTGCTTCACGAGGCGCGTCGTCACCGGCTGGACGCTGATTATTACGCTTTCTACCGCGCCCTGTGCAGCGCGGTTGCATGTATCGAAACCGACGCCCCCGATTCCAGGGCGGCCCTTCTTGACAAGCTGAAGCGCGCCGCCGACGATGCCGGTTACCGGGGCGTGCGCCCTTCGGATGACGCGCTGGAGGGCGATTTCAAGGATGTGGAACGAATTATCGCGCAAGAGATACAGCGCGCCTCAAAGGAGACATGATCCATGACTGTAAACGTAGAAGCGGTTCGACGCAGTGTGGAGCAACACGCGGAACTGGTAAACCGGTTGCGCCAGGAAATATCGCGGGTGATTGTCGGGCAGCAGTATATGATTGACAGACTGCTGGTGGGCATTCTCGCCAATGGCCATGTGTTGATAGAGGGCGTGCCGGGATTGGCAAAAACAACCGCCGTCACCACCCTCGCCCAGTCCATGGATTGCGAATTCAGGCGCATCCAGTTCACGCCGGATTTGCTGCCCGCCGACCTCATCGGCACGTTGGTGTACACGCCAAAAACCGGCGAGTTTGTAACGAAGAAAGGCCCTATTTTCGGGAATATCATTCTGGCGGATGAGATCAACCGCGCTCCAGCCAAGGTACAGAGCGCATTGCTCGAGGCCATGCAGGAGCGACAGGTTACCATTGGCGACGGCACCTTTCTGTTGGAAGAACCGTTCATGGTGCTGGCCACGCAGAATCCCATTGAACAGGAGGGCACCTATCCGCTTCCCGAGGCGCAGGTGGACCGGTTCATGCTTAAGCTGAAGGTGGGCTATCCGACACGCGGCGAAGAACGGGAGATCATGGACCGTGTGGATATGTTGCACAAGCAACAGGTGGATGCCGTGGTAACGCGCACGCAGGTACTCGATGCGCGCGAGGTGGTAAACGAGATTTATGTAGACGACAAGGCGAAGAACTATATTGTTGACCTGGTCTATGCTACGCGCGAACCCGAAACCTTTGGACTGCCGCTGAAGCATCTGATTGAATACGGCGCATCGCCCCGGGCCACCATTTATTTGCAGCAGGCGGCTCGGGCCATGGCCTTCCTGCAGGGCGAAGGCAATGTGTTCCCGAACGACGTGAAGCAGGTGGCCATGGATGTGCTCCGCCATCGGGTGAAGGTTACCTACGAAGCGGAAGCGGAGAACATGACCAGCGAAGATGTGATTCGCAAGATTCTGGATACAGTACCGGTTCCGTAAATAAGCGATACGGAGCATTGCCCGAAGTCCAGATGAACAGGAACGGCGCAAGACGCCCCGTTGTGTTTGAAAGCAGGCTGACAAGCATACGTTGCTTGCGCCGCAACAAGGCGCGAACCGGATTCCGGCCGCGCTGATAAGGATGCACATGTCATGATCCCCCAAGAGGTCATGCAACAGATACGGCGGATACATATCCGCACGCGCCGCATGGTGAACGAGATTCTTTCCGGCCAGTACGAGAGCGTGTTCAAGGGCCAGGGCATGGAATTTCGCGAGGTGCGCGCATATGTGCCCGGCGACGACATTCGCAGCATAGACTGGAACGTAACAGCGCGCACGGGCGAACCGCATGTAAAGGTCATGGCCGAGGAGCGCGAATTGACCGTTATGCTGATGGTGGACATGAGCGGTTCGGGCCGATTCGGCAGCGTGTCCCGATTCAAGAATGAATTGGCGGCGGAGTTGTGCGCCGTACTCGCCTTTTCAGCCATCAAAAATAACGACAAAGTGGGGCTGCTAATCTTTACCGACGACATCGAATTGTATGTGCCGCCGCAGAAAGGCAGCAAGCATGTGTTGCGCGTGATTCGCGAGGTATTGTACTTCGAGCCGAAAGGAACCGGCACCGATATCCCGAAGGCGTTGCATTACCTGAACGGTGTAATCCGCAGGCGCGCTGTTGTCTTTCTGGTATCTGATTTTATGGCCGATGATTACGAAACGGCATTGCGTGTGGCCAATCGCCGCCATGACGTGGTCGCGGTAACCGTCACCGACCCGCGTGAGCATACCCTGCCCGATGTAGGTCTGGTAGCGGTGCGCGACGCGGAGACAGGCCGTGAGACATTGGTGAATACCAGCGATTCACATATCCGCGACAGTTATGAGCGGGAGGCGCGCAAAGCGCTGGAAAAACGGGATGAGATATTGCGTCGCAATCGCGTGGATACGATGCATACCTCTACGGACAAGTCGTATGTAGAAGAGATATACCGTTTCTTCAAAATGCGCGAACGCCGTCAGGCGGGAGGCGCCACGGCATGATAGCGCGTTGTCTGGGTATAGTGTGTTTGCTTGCCGTCGCATCGGCTGCCCTTGCGGCGCCCACGATCGAGGCGACGCTTACATCGCCGGAAACGCCCTGGCATCGCGCATTCCTGTATTCTCTGACCATTGAGGGCGATGCCGCACTGCACTGCGAGTTTCCCGACATTCCCGTGGAAGCCGCGCACGTGGAGGCGTCGCGGCTGAAACTGGAAAGCGTTCCTACTCCCGACGGGGGTATACGGCTGACCAAAACGTATCAGATAGACCCACTGTTCCCGGGGCATTACATAGCGCCGTCCATTGATGTGGCGTGGCAAAGCGGCGATAACGAGGGCGTCCTGACAACGCCGCCCATGATGTTGCATGCGCGTGAATTGACGGACGCGGAAATGGAAGCGCTTGCGCATTTTGCGGGGATTGCCGCCCCCGATGCGGTGCTGCCGCCGCCGCGCGTCTCGACACGGCTGGTATTGACGCTTATAACGCTCGGGTTGGTTGCGCTTGCCGGGGTAATTGCGGCAGTAGTCTACCTGCGTCGTACCCGCGAGGAACCGGTTGTTGTGTTGCCGCCGTGGGAGACAGCGTTAAACCGGTTGCGCGAACTGGAGCGTCGCAATCTACCCGGCGCGGGAAAAATAGACGCCTATTATGTGGACTTATCCGCTATCCTGCGCTATTACATTGAAGACCGGTTCCGTATCCACGCGCCCGAGCAGACCACGCCCGAGTTTCTCGATACGGCCGCACAGAGCCGCGTATTTTCCGAGGAACAACAACAATTCCTCGCCGCATTCTTGCGTCAGTGCGATCGCGTGAAGTTTGCGCGGCTTCAGCCGGCTGCGGAAGAGATGATTACTCACTTTAAGGAAGTGCGGCGCTTTGTCAGGGAAACTGTGCCGCTGGACATGGGAGACGCGAGTCTGGAGCAGGCAGCATGAGCGACTTATTGCGCATATTCAACTACGACGGCCTGTTGTACCCTGCCTGGCTGGTGTTGAGCGTGGTCGTTCTTGCCGTCTTTCTGGCGGAAATATTCGCGCGCGCGCCGGGCGCGGTGCGCATCTCGACAGGCGAATTGCTGGCGCGACTGCGCGGCAGACGGTCTGACGACATGATGCGCCACATTCCAGCGGGGTTGCGGCTGTTGGGACTGTTCCTGTTGTTAATGGCGCTGGCCGGACCCATGCGCGGTTACCATGTGCGCAAGGACCGCGCGAATGTCATAGACATTATGCTTTGTCTGGACGTGTCGGGCAGCATGCGTCAGGAGGATTTCAAGATTAACGGCCAGGCGCGCGACCGGTTGTTTGTGGCGCGCGAAGCGGCCCGTAAATTCATAAATATACACCGCGAAGGGCAGGATGTCCGTTTCGGTCTGGACCGCATTGGCTTGATACTATTCGCCGGGCTTGCCTGGACGCAATGCCCGTTGACCCTGGATTACGACATCCTCGAGCGGGAACTGGACAATGCAAACATTGCCGCGGACCGTAAGCAGGGAACGGCCATTGGCTCGGCACTGGGACTGGCCGTGCGCCGACTCAGCCAATCGGAAACCGAATCAAAGGTGGTTGTACTGCTCTCGGACGGCGTGAACAATCGCGGCGAACTTGATCCGATTGATGCGGCGCGCCTGGCCAAGGAATACGGCATTCGCGTGTACACCATTGGCGCGGGTTCGGTCGAGGAAGTGGTGGTGCGACGCGGTTTCTTTCCCGTGCGCACAGAGGCGATTGACGAAGAAACATTGAAAGAAATAGCAGCCCTCACCGGCGGGCGCTATTATTTGGCCACAGACACCGAGGCGCTGCTGCGCGCTTACGAAGAGATTGGCGCCCTGGAAACCTCAGAAATAGAGATGGGCGATTATTACGAAGCGCGTGTGGAGTTCATGCCGTACATGCTTGCCGGCGCGCTGGCGTTGCTGGCATCCGTATTTTCAAGACGCCTGTGGTTCGAGATATTGCCATGACACGAAGCAGACAACAAACATACAACCGAAACAGGATAGTGTAAATGCAATTTGCGTTTTCCATAGCGCAAGCGCCGCTGTGGCTGGCTCTTGGCGGCGCCGCAATGGTCGCCCTGGTGCTGGCGTTGCGTTGGCTGGAGGCCCGCCGCGCCGGACGCTTGAACCGATTTGTGGAAACGGGACTTGCGCAACGGTTATTGCCGGGGTATGACGTGCGCGCCCGGAAGCCCCTGTTCTGGTTGACCAGCGCGGGCGTACTGTTCCTGTTGCTTGCAATCGCGCAACCCCATTGGGGAAGCGCGTGGACGCCGGTGACGCGCACCAGCCGGGATATATTGGTGCTGCTTGATGTGTCGTTAAGCATGGCCGCCGAAGACCTGCCGCCGTCGCGACTCGAGCGCGCACGCCAGAAGATTCAGGCATTGCTCGATCGTTGTCCCGCGGACCGATTCGGGCTGGTGGTCTTTTCCGGTGAAGCGGTGATGATGAGCCCACTGACCCTGGACCACGCCTATTTCCGCGCTATCCTTGATGCGGTTAGCACGGATACACTGAGCGTGGAAGGCACGGACATTGCCGGAGCGCTTGAACAGGCATTGGAGGTTTTCGAGGAAGATGCGCGCCAATTCGGCGAGACCGACTCCGCCAACAGGGCTGTGATACTGATTTCGGACGGCGAGCAAACAGCGGAAAACGCGGTCGCAACCGCCGAACGCATAGGCGGCTATGCCTCTATCTTTGCTATTGGCATTGGCGACCCGGACGGGGCGGTGATTGCCTTTCCCGCCTGGATGCGCCAGTATGTCCGTATGCCGGACGAAGAACTGACGCATATATCGAAGTTGGACGAAGAAACGCTTTCCCGGATCGCTACCGGCGGCGGCGGCGCTTATGTGCGCATCACGCCGGACAACGCGGATATTGAGTTTATTCATCAGGAGCTTGAGCATGTTCGGGCGCGGGCAACGGACGATGAATTGCGCTACCGGTTGGTGAATCGTTACCGGTGGCCGTTGGCGGTTGCGTGGGTATGTTTTGCCGCCGAGGGAATCTGGATCGCTGTGTTGCCCTGGAAACGCCGCCGCCGAATGCTGCTGGAAGGAGGGCATACACATGGCTAATGTTCTGCGCCACATCCATCTTTCCTTCTGGTTTTTGTGCGCTGCTGGCATTGTCGCAGTGACGCATGCTGCCACGGCCGTACCCGTCCAAGATATTCGCGCCGCGCAACAGCAAATGGAGCAGGGCGCGGCAGCGGAAGCGTTGGAGACGTTACAGGAACTGCTGGTAGACCATCCACAATCGCCGGAAGTGCGTTTTAGTATCGGATGCGCCTGGTTCATGCTGGGCGACCAACAAAAGGATGCGGGCGACGTGGAAGCCGCGCAGCAGGCGTATAGCGAGGCGCGCGCTGTCTTTGACGCGTTGCTGACCCACGAAAACGCGGCGATTGCGCGCGAGGCCGCGTTCAACCGCGCCAACTGCCTCGCCCGCGAAGCGGACATGATTGAACAGACCGGCGACTACGGCGAAACCGTGGAAGCGTTGCGACGCGCCGCAAAAGCGTATGAAACCGGTCTCAATGAATACCCCGTTCATGAACAGATGCGCGCCAACCACGACCATGTCCGGTTTCGGTTAAAGCAACTGCTCCAGAATCCGCCGCCGAAAGAGGAGCAGGATGAACAGGATAAACAAGAGCAGGAACAGCCCGACACGCCGCCGTTGATGTCCTATTTTGGTTTTACGGAAACCGATATTCCAGGGGCGCAAGCGGTGTCGGAAGACAATATTGCCATACTTGAGTTTCAAGGCCGGTCGGAGGCGCGCCCATGATGCGGTGGATATCCATAGTCATCCTGGCCGGTGTGGCCGGGGCCGCCGCGGCGCAGCCGCTAATGCCCGCGCCGCCCGCCGAAGCGCCGCCCGCCCCTATAGCGCGTATGTATGCGCTGTACGCGCATGGCGCCGTGCCCGAGCAGCCGCATATAGACGAAGAGGCAAAGTCCCTGGCGCCGGTGCTGAAAAAGCTGCCGTTCACGTCCTACGAGGCGATTTCAATCCTCGAACAGGAAGTTCCCTGGGCGGAACCGACATTATTTCCCATAAATGCGCTGTACGCCATGCAGGTGACGCCCTACCCCTCAGAAGAAGACGGTTTTGTGCAGATTCATGCGCGCGTCGAGATGTTGCAGGACGACGGTCAATATGTGAACGCGTTGGATACGCGCGCCTATGCGGCGGATCGAGAAGCGCTGCTCTTTCGCGGTATGCCGCTCCACCGCGGCGAGCTCGTGATAGTCCTGATTGTGGCCATGCCATCGGACAACGGCCAGGACGGCGCGCCCCAGGAAGATGATTCCGAGCAACCCGAAGACGAGCAGGAACAGGAGCAGGAACAATCCGAGGAACCCGAGGATTCTGATGACGACGACTCGGCTTCCGAGGAGGAACGCGACGATACTGCCGACACGCGGGAGGAAGAAGCGTCGGAAACGGAAGAAGAGCCCGCCGATGACCTCGAAAGTCTGGAGGCGCTCCTGGAATCACTCGAGGATATTGACCGGCAGGAGCAAAAGGAAGAGTTGAAGCAACGCGATAGAATTGATTTCAAGGGAGACTGGTGGTAATGCGGCATTTATTGTTCATAACGGTCGTCATGGCGTCTGCCGCCGCCGCGTGGGGACAGGAGCCGGTGTCTGTGGATGTCTCCTCACGACGGGTCTCCACAAATGAAATCTTCCATATTTCGGTGTCAGCCAACGGCAGTGATATTGGCGAGCCGGATATGCAGGGTGTAATCGAGGCGGGCATCACGCTGGATACGCCTTCTCATCAGTCCTCCACAAGTATAACCTCCTCGCGCGGCGCCACCTCCGTCGTGCAGTCGCGGACGTGGCGGTATCCCGCTTCCATCGCCCGGGAAGGGCTGGTTACCATTCCGCGCATCCCGATAACGATTGATGGGCGGGAATACTTTACACAGCCAATAGACATCCAGGTGACGCGCTCCCTGGATATGGGCTCGCGTTCGTCCGAGGACGACACGGAAGTGACCATTGAGGACCTCGCTTTTGTTCGCGCCGTTACAGATAAGGACACTGTTTACCAGGGTGAAGTCGTGGTGTTGCGGCTGCGCGTATATGTACTTGACCTTTATTATGTCAACCTGGAAACGCCGCGCGGTCTTCCCATGCCCGACACCGAGGGATTCTATACGGGTCAGCAATGGCAACAGACGCTTCGCGAGGAATACGCCGGGCGTCCGTATCGGGTGACCGAGCTGTGCCAGGTGCTGTATCCTGTTGCGTCGGGCGCGTTAAGCATTGGCGCATGGGAATGGCGCGGCGGCGTACGCTGGTTTGATTCACGGCGCCGACCCCAAACGGCCGCGCGTATGTTCAGAACCGAAGCCGTCCCCGTTACGGTGCTGTCACTGCCCACGCCGCGTCCCGCAGATTTCAGCGGCGCTGTGGGCCGGTTCCATGTGGATGCCCATCTTGCGCGGGAACAGGTGACCCAGGGAACGCCGGTGCGCTTTACCGTTACCGTTTCAGGCGAAGGCAACCCAACCACCATCAGCGCGCCGCCTCTTCCAGACATGCCCTGGGCGCACGTTTCCGGCCCTGAAGTGGAAA
>SLFT01000539.1 GCA_007124105.1 Candidatus Hydrogenedentota bacterium
AGGGGGCGCGGAGGAGATGCTTGTTCCTGAGCGTCCCACGGACATCAACGCCTTGATTGCCGAATTGCGCAGTGAGCGTGAGCGCGGAAAAACATCAATGATTGTTGTCGTCGCAGAAGGCGACGATGCCGGCAGCGCTTATACAATCGCACAAAAAGTGGCGGCCTCCTCGGAATTCAAAGACACCCGCGTAGCGGTGATTGGCCATTTGCAGCGTGGCGGCGTACCCTCGGCTTTTGATCGCGTATTGGCAGCGCGCATGGGTGTTGCAGGCGTTGAAGCGCTCTTGCGCGGTACGTCGGACGTTATGGTCGCTTTTGAAAGCAACGGCATCCAGACGCGGCCTATTGCTGACGCGTGGGAAAAGCGAAACAAGTTTGATCTGGACTTGTTCCGTGTTGCACGGCTTCTTCGTGTATAAAGCGGGCGACGGCGGCATTGCCGGGTTAGAGGATAGGCATAGACAGTGCGATTGATAGACCGCTATATAACAGTCAAGATCTGGCCGCCGGCCTTGCTGGCTGTGCTTGTCATCAGCTTCGTGGTAGTCGGCGGCGCAGTGCGCAGTGAAATGCGCGATCTGCTCGAACGCATCCCCCTCACCCAGATCGCTGTTCTCGATATTGCCCAAATCGCCTTTTACGCGCTGCCGACGCTGGTTGGCTATATTTTCCCCATTACATTTCTCATGGGCATTATGTTTGTATTCAGTCGCCTGGCGCAATGCAACGAACTGACCGCCATGAAGGCTGCCGGCATACCGCTGAAAAGAATTGTGTTGCCCGTGGTCGCGCTTGGCGCCGTATCCAGCGGCCTTGCCTTTGTGGTGGCCGACCAATGCCAGCCTTGGGCTTATTGGCGATTGATGCGTCTGATTACGGAGGAAATGCCCTTGCGTATGTCCGTGGAGCAGTTGCCGACGGGGGTTATGCATGAGGTTGGCGACTGGCGCATTTATCTCGGCCGCCGGGAACCGGACGGCATTCTGCGCGACATTGTTATATTGCAGCCCGAGGAAGAGGGCGCGAACGCATTTTATGCGGACAGCGCAAGGATTACCGTTGCTGACGGACGCAAGCATCTTGAATTGCGTCAGGGCCTCTTTATTCCAAGTGATCCCAGGCGGCATTTCATGTTTGAATCGCTTCTGAAAGCGCCGCCAACACCCACTGCGTCCAAAATCCCCGCGCGCAGTGAAGGAATGACCATCACGGAACTGTACGCGGAGGAAAAGCGTTTGGCCAAACGTTTTGAAGAAACCAGCGCGCTGCCCGTGGGCGTCGAATTACGTGATGTACGTGTTGAAATCAAGAACAGGCTTGCCTTTCCTTTTATGTGCCTGGCGGTGAGCATTATCGGCGCTCCCATCGGCGCCAGATCGCGTAAGGCGGGGCACTCATTTGCCTTTACTATCGGACTGGCCATCATTGTCGCCTATTTTGTGTTGCGGAAACTGGTAGAACTACCCCTGCTGTTGCCGTTATCCGTTACCGCCGCGCTCGGGCAGATTCCAAACCTGCTGCTGTGCGTGTTGGGCATGGCTTTAATCTGGCGGGTGGACCGCGTATGACCATACTGGATAGATACCTGGCCAAAAGGTTGTTGACAACGTTGTTTAAGGTGTTGTTGGCGCTGGTATTGCTGGTGAGCGTTATTGACCTGATTGTTACGCGACAACGAGACATTGCCCGGTTCCAGATTCCGGCTGACGTTGTGCTGCGCTATTATGTCACTTTTCTGCCGACCATCCTTTTTGAATATCAGGCCGCAGCCGTTGCCGTGCTTATCTCAGGACTCATGGTGCTGGGCAACGCGGCACAGAACAATGAAATCACCGCCTTGCTTGCGGGCGGCGTAAGTCTCGGAAGGATTGCGCGCGCGCCGGCGGCAATGGCATTGCTGATTGCCGTCGCGGTGTTTGGCGTACAGGAGACCTACGGCGTGCGCGCGTCGAAGACCCATGCGGCGCTGGAAGAAGAATACTTCTCCAGAATTACCGATCACAGTCGGTTCGGCGTCAGCTGGACAAACCTCGGCGAGGGATGGACCTGTCATGTCCTGCAATTCAATATGCGCGCCAACAGCGGACAGGATGTATACCTTCATGCAATTCATGACGACCGTATTGAGGAAATACGCGCCCGCAGAATCTTTTGGGAGCCGGACCAGGAACGTTGGCTCCTTGAGGATGGACGGTGGGCGGTCTTTGATCAGCGCCGCAACTGGGAAGCCGTTTCACGGCGCATCACCCAGACGCTCGCGCCATTTCAGGAGTCGCCCGAGGAATTGTTCGCTCTGAGCGCGCCGGCACAGGCAAAAACGGCGGGGGAGCTGGCCGCCGATATCGCTCGCGCGCGACGGCTTGGTATGCCGGTCGAGGAACATCTTGTAAACTATCACCTGAAATTTTCACAGCCGGCATTGTGCTTTGTTATTATATGGCTGGCCTTTCCTTTTGCCATGCGTCTGCGACGCGGCGGTATTACGCTTGGGTTCGGCGTCAGTATTTGTGTGGCCATGGCGTATCTTGTCGTATTCGCCCTCAGCGCCGGGTTGGGCTACATGGGAAAACTGCCGCCGCCAATCGCTGCATGGCTGGCAAATGCTGTCTTCTGGGCAGTTGGCATGTTTCTTTTCTATCGCACACCTACATAAAAAGGGATGTATCCGCTCTCACATATTTTGGGGACACGGTGTGTCGTTGTCAGCCAGGTTGAAAATCGCAGGCGAAAATCGTCATAATGGGGTACAGTGATTAAATTATGATGCCTATACACGTTGTCTTGCTGGGCGACAGTGTGATAATGTATAGCGCGACTTGTAAAGAGTTTACTTGACACTTGCTGGAAATCATGGTAAAATGCGTTGCGTAACATAAGCGAACGCGTGGTGAAACTTGAAACCGTCATATAAACGGAGGTGGGTCTAATGCCCGACGACAAATTGTTTGATGGCGATGCCCTTGATAACGGGGCTGACAAAGAAGACGGCGATTCCGGACTGGGAAACCTGCCGCCCTTAAGTGATTTCGATTCGCAATCTGCGGATGACAAGAATGATGCGTTGCCGCCGCTGGGAGACTTTGAGGCCCAGGAGACGGATACTGGTGTTGGCGGCGCTTATCCTGATATGGAGCCGGACAGTGGCTTTTCGCCCGAAACGCCCGCTTCCAAGGATTACGGCGAGGATGCGCCGCAGGAGGAAGACGGTGACGAGGGTCTGCCTGCTTTTGACGCAGGCGCATTTGACGCGCCCGCGGTTTCTGCCGAAGACGACGATGAACAGGCGTTCAGCGCCGGCGGTTTCCAGGACCTTGCCGCGGACAGCGACTTCTCTCCGGAAACGCCCGATATAGGTCCTGGCCCGAGCACGACGCTGGACACGCCTATTTTTGACAGCGCTTTTGGCGGCGACGATTCCGATTTTGGCGGCATGGACGTCGGGTTTGGCAATGAACAGGAAGCGCCTGCGGCCTCGCAGGAAGCGCCTATGTTCGACGACTTTGGCGGCGGCGCGGAAACACCTGCTCCTGACTTCTCGCCGGATACTGGATTCGGCGGCGACGATGCCCTTGTCGGCGCAGGGGCTGGCGGCGGCGGCGGCGGCGCGCTACCGACCATGGGCGGGGGAAAAACACCAAGCAGCAGCCAACCGGCCCCGAAGAAAGGCGGCGTGAGCCCCCTTGTGGTGATTGTGTTCGGCCTTATAGCGCTCATTATCGGCGTGGTTACTTCCCCATTCCTGTCGGAATATCTGGGATTCCTTCCGAACCCATTACAAGCGGAATTGGAGCAACGCGATCAGAACATTGCCCGGTTAAATTCGCAGATTCAAAGTTTGCAGAGGATTGCTGAACCAGGAGCAGAAGTCGTGGATGTTTCCGAAGAGCGGTTGGCTGAGCTGATCAGGGAAATTGAAGCGCGGACAGGCGAACTGGACAATATCAGCGGCCAATTGGCCTCGACCCGCGCCACGCTTGATCAACAGCAGCGCGCATTAGGCGATGTGGAACGCGAATGGCGCGAACGCAATGACGAGGTGATCGCCGCCCGCGAATTTCTTGAGGAACTGCGCAACGAAACGGCGATTGTACAAGCCCGGCAGCGCGGGTTGATAGCCGAAGTAGACAGGCTTACCGGGCATGTGGGCGAACTCGAGGAGGCCAACCGCCGTCGTGCCGCCACGAAAGACACGCTGGGCCACAACATAGACCGGCTTCTCATTCACGTGAAAGAAAGCATCCCGCTCACGCCGGACAAATATGATTATGCGCAGCGCCTGGCGCGAGTCAAACAGCTTCGCGACCAGGTGGAGCAGGCTTCGTGGGTAACCCCTGAACTACAAAATGAGTATACAAGCCTTTACCTGCATGAGTTGGACTTGGCCCGCGCCGATGAATACTTCTTTGCAAGAGTTACCGTCGCCGACCGCTTTGGACATCACGAGCCCAAATGGGCTGAGTGCCTGATGCGTGGCAACCGGGCCGTGTATTATCGTACCCTGGATGGCGCCAACATTGGCTCTTTTGAGAATATCGGCGCCCCCGAAACGCCCCGCTGGGGATTCAACGAGGGTATGTCAGACGACGTGAAAAGCGCCATTGAAGCGACTATTGTGAACGCACGCGTTCCGGATTTTGAAAGCCAAGTACAATTGCTGGCTGAACGGGAACTGGCCGGTCAAGAAGGAACCGTTTGGCAGCGCACCTACAGTTCGCTGTGATCGTTGCATGTTCTGTGAAAGATAAACACAGCGTACAGGAGCTTGGCCAGAGACGTGTACATACGGCCCGCGTCGGTTTACAGACGCGGGCTTTTTACAAGCGTCGTGCAGGCGTCCGTTGTCTGGCGGCGCCGACCATACATAGATTTTTCTGGCTTTGATATTTTGTCACTGTCTGTCCAGGATCGTTAAGAAAGGCTTGTGGACAAGAGAAATGATGCGGAGCGTACCGCATCGCTTCACAGGAGCAAGAACCGATAGGCGCTGAAACATATCACCCCCCCAGCAGCGCTTAGACGAAATATAAGGTAGAATGAAATACGTGAGTAACGACGACAACATGATATGGGGTGGAAGCCAGGCAATGCCGCAAAGGCAACATATCGGTTTGAACCGATAGGGAGAAGCGATTATGATGCCGAAGTCATGGACATCTCATGCCGGCTTGGTTCGGTTGTGTGCAGTGGTTATGATGGGCGCGGCGTTGTGCTGCCCGGCGTACACCCAGATGATACCCCCCGACACCGCAGAAAACGACGTCAATGAAGAGGCCGCCTTTGGTCTCGAGCTGGTTCTTTTGCGCAATTTCAGGGCAACACCAACCTTTGTTGATGATGATAGCGAGATTGAGACGCCTGTGGTTGTATTGACGTGGGACAATCCGCCGCGAGACATCATCTCGTTAATTGAGGACCTCTTGCCCACCGGCATATACCAGCTAACACTGTACAAAAGCGCCAAGGGATACCCGACAGGCCCGCTTGACGGCCAGAGGATCAGCCTGGCGCCAAGAGACGACGCGTATCTGGACCGCGAGGTGCTTGATGGAACAACCTACTATTACACGCTCATCGGTGAATTCCCTACGCTAGAAGACCTTCCGGATTCGTATTTGGATGACGACTTACAGGCGCTTATTGACGAATTTCCACAGGTGCGCCACGCCAGCGTAACCGCAGGCGCGGGCCGGCCCAACATCTTGACGGAATCCATGGGACAAGACCCGCTGCTGGGTGAGCAGGAGCCTTTTGACCTGGCCAATTCACAGATTACCATCCGGCCAGTCGGGCCGCCGCTGGCCGAATTGGGCGAACCGATTAAATACGCTTCCTATGATACCTACGAAGCAACCATAACCCATCACATCAGCGACCTCCCCGTCAAGCGCAATGACCAAGAGGGCGGCGCATACACGTTGACGCCGATGCGTGGCGACCGACTGGCGAAACTGACCTTGGGCGACATGCGTTTCCCCTTTTTCGGCAAGGAATATGACACCCTGTATCTCGGTGTAAACGGCTATATTGTATTTCAGGATATTCTGGGCGGATTGGACCCCAACATAGCAGCCTATGTCGATCTTACCGGGTCCGATGAGGAAGAATATGATCTCATTGATATACTCAATATGCCGAATGTGATAGGGCATTTTGCCGTGCCGCGCATCTCCTTTTTGTTTTCCATGCTGGACTTCCAGACGGGCGGCGAAGCATGGGCGCGCATGTTGTCGGACCGTGTCGTGATTACCTTCGAACGGGCCACTGAATGGTTCTATAATCCTTATGTGGATTCGGTACGCAACACAGTTCAGGTGGAATTGTTTTTCAATGGCAAAATCAGGATGACCTACCTTGACGCCTTTGTTAATCTTGGCATTGTTGGCATTTCTGATGGACGCGGCCTACCCGTAGACCCCACCGAAGTGTTCGACAACGTTGAACCCGTTTATTTAATGACCGATTTCAGTTTCCTGCCTGAACATCCGTCTCGGCTCAGTATCAATCCGGTAGCGCCGCCCGTTGTCCTTTTTGATGAAGACGCGACATTTACCGCTTATGCGCTTGTCCCCGGAGGCATGAGTTTGCCTTTCTTCACAGGCGAATGGAGCAATGACGGCAATGTTCCTTTTACGGATATAGGCGGCGCCGGAAAATTTATCTGGAAAACGACCTATGAAGATCGAGGCGCGCATACTGTCCGCGTAATAGCGCAATCCGACGGCATGCGGGCATACCAGGATGTGCGTGTAATTGTTAAAGATGCGCTGATAAAACCGACCGCCATTGAATTGCTTTTATCCACCAATACGGAAAATGAAGACCCCTCGGTCAGCCGCCCTATCTCTGCCGAACGGCCGTTAATAGCCTCGTATACCTATTACCATCCCTACCAAAAACAGTCACCATTGATTTATGAAGAACTCTTCTCCATTATATACTGGTATCGTAACGACCAGGTGGTTACGTCGTTTACAAATTCACGCAGGGTGCCGTCGCATATACCGCAGCCCGGAGACAAGTGGCGGTTTCAGATCATTCCCATTACTGTAATGGGCGTTCAGGGCCCCCCCGCCAATTCACCGGTGGTAACCGTATTGGCCACCCCGCAGATTGACGCCGTCTATCCCTCGCAAGGGCTCACTATCGGCGGTGATACGGTTGTGATTCGCGGAAGGAATCTGGCGAACCCCTTGTCCGTATCCTTCGGCGACGCCTCCATCATCGGCGTGAGCGTGATTGACAATAATGAGATATCGGTGGTCACACCGATGCATCCCGCTGGAAAGGTGACAGTCTCCGTTGAAACACCCGGCGGAATAGGCCGTAGGATTGACGCCTTCACTTTCGTGGGCGACAAGGATGACGAGGAACCGCCAGACGACAATGACGAGAAGCGCCGCGTAATTCTCGGCTGCGGCGGCGGCAACACACACCCTGCGCCGGGAGGACATGCGGGCAGTTTCCTGCTGGCCGCGCTCGTCGCGCTTGTGTTGGCCAGAGCCGCGCGCCGACAAAACATCTCGTAGAGTGTGGGGTGTTGGATTTCTTAACGCTGATTAGCAAACCGCTTCAAAAAGATTTTATAAGGTAACTAGCAACTAATAAACCTCGAAAGTGGACTGTAGGGTGGGTGAAGCGAAGCGGAACCCACCGGGCTAAGGTGCTGCTGTAGAACGGTGGGTTCCGCTTCGCTTTACCCACCCCGCAGAATTCGATAGGTGGATTCACAAGGCGTCATGCTGGACAGTTACTCGTAAACAAGAATTTCAACCGGAAGGGCTAGAAGGAAATAGGCGATGGACGAACAAGTCACATTATTGGGAATAGACGTATTCATCATGATCACCTACCTGGTCGGGGTATTTATCTTGGGCAGCTTCTTCGCCAGGTATGTTAAAAACGCGGGCGATTTCTTTGTTGCTGGGAAGGCGCTGCCTTTCTGGGCCATTGGTATGTCTATTGTCGTAAGCGACATTGGGGCGATGGACTTTGTATCTGTGGCAGGCGCTACATATAGTTACGGTATTTCTTCCGCGAATTTTGACTGGATTGGTTCGATGCCGGCGATGGTTTTCGCCGCCTTCATTTTTGTTCCTTACTTCTGGCGCTCAGGTGTTTTTACCATTCCCGAATTTTTGGGTCGCCGCTACAATACAGCGGTGCAAATCATTCATGGCGCTATCTGGACAATCTTTTTGTTCACTATGTTGTCATTGATGCTATACCTGGCCGCTGATCACATTATGCACACCATTTTGGGCTGGGATGTTACAACGACCATTTGGCTGATGGTTTGCATCACGGGCATTTACACATTCGCGGGCGGCTTGTCGGCCATTGTCATGGTGGATGCGGTCCAGCTGATCATTATGTTCATAGGCGGGTTTGCGTTACTTTTCCTGAGTATGTATGAAGTGGGCGGCTGGGGCTCGCTCAGGGAGCAGGTGCTCGCTATGGGGCCCGAGTACGAACATCATTTTACGTTACTGTTGCCGCATGATACACACATGCCTTTCCCTTGGACCGGCGTTGTTTTCGGGCTGGGCATTGTTCTGTCCATCGCTTACATGAGCGGCAACCAGGCCGTGGTGCAACGTACACTGGGCGCGCGTAGCGAATGGGATGCCAAGGCGGGTATGCTCTTTGGCGGTTTCCTGAAAGCGTTTATTCCATTGATGGTGGCCGTTCCGGGACTTGCCGCACTGATTGTGGTGCCAGACCTGGCCGATGGCGACTATGCGGTGCCAGAGATGATCCGGCTTTTGTTGCCGCCGGGACTGAAAGGGTTGATGTTTGTAGCGCTCTTTGCCGCGTTAATGTCGAGCGTGGACTCGTCGCTGAATTCCACCACCACCATCTGGGTGACCGATATCTGGGGACGGGCGTGGTATTTTCTCAAAGGACGCAATATGGACGAGCGCGAGGCCCTCATCGTGGGGCGCATATTTACCATTGTGGTTATTGTTTGCGCAGGTTTCATGGCCAAGACCATCGGTCAGCAGGAAAGCATTTATGTCTTTATTCAAACAGCGTTATCCTTATTCCAGGGGCCGACGCTTGCCATCCTGCTTCTGGGTATTTTTTGGCGACGCACAACA
>SLFT01000069.1 GCA_007124105.1 Candidatus Hydrogenedentota bacterium
CGCTGTTATCTTTTGCAGAGGCGCGTGGTTTTTAATCCTCCCATGTCCGTGTTGTCACTGGTGGGAAAAAACACACGGTGTTTCTGACCAATGTATGCGCCGCCCCCTGTCAGATACAGGGAAGGGGCACATTCGCTTGGTATTAGCGAACGCTTGTGATGCGTTTCGCGTTACGCTAAACAGCGTCAGGTGGAGTAGATAGTTTTGATTCTTGAGATAATGACCTTTGTATTGTTATCGCATCAGCCGATGCAGCCGGTTGCTGAAGGTGTGGCGTCCTATTATACGTTGCGCAGCAGCAGCGAAATAACAGCCTCAGGCGAGACCCTGTGCGACGAGACCTTTTCTTGCGCCATGCTTGACGGCGAATTTGGCGATTACTATCTGGTGGTCGCGGAAAATGGCAAATCCGTTGTCTGCCGACTGAATGACCGGGGTCCTTATGTGCGCGGACGCGTCATTGATCTGTCCAAGGCAGCCATGCGAACGTTGCACCCGCGGGCGGGCCTGTTGCGCGTGAAAGTGTTCCACTTGGGCTCTGATCCGCCGGCCATCGCAGAACATCCACAACTACGATAGTGTCTACACGCCATAATCGCGGGCTATTGTGTCAACCATTCACGTTCAACGCGTTTCGCTGAAATCCACCCATTCCGTTTCCACAATCCCTTTCGGGCGCTCTTTTTTTTCTGCTTCCGCGAGGCCTATTTCCAACTGGTAGCGCAACGGCGCCGCCATGATGGGTCGGGACAAAACGAGCGCCTGGTTCGGTTGCCAGTTCGTGGTTTCGGGCTTCGGGGCAAAATCCCAGACCAATGTTTCCTTTTCCTCGTGGGCCTGGAGCAGGTGTTCCTGGTCTTCCGGATGTACAGTGGCGCGCAGCCAGATAGTCAAATTTTCCGCAAGGGGTTCCGTTGCCTGAACAATCAGGCGCAGCACATGCCAGTTTTCAGCGCCTGATTTAACATGCAATCCCAGCAGGTTCACTTGTTCGGTCAACGCCTGCACACGGGTATATTCCTCAACCAGACGCGCATAACGTCGCTCCGCTTCCTCACGCTCTTCATCCGACAACAACCAATGTTTTCCATCGCGATCGAGCAAATCATACAACGCAAATATGTCGGCGGCATTATCACCCGGTATGGGCGTCTCCTTGCGCGCCATCACATGCACATAGCCCGGAGCCGCTTTTCCGTATCCATTGAAACTTCTGTTGAAAATACTTTCGAAGCCATGAGATTTCAGGAACAGCGCCCACGTCTCCAGTCCTTCTATATAGGGGCCGTTCAAATCCTGCTTCATGACGACATAAGCGGTTTCGGCCAATTCCGGGAGCAGCGCATCAGGCGTGCGAGATTCCCATTTTACCGCGGCAAAAGGACGGCGCGGCGCCAGTTCTGGTTTAGCGGAACTGTCCGGTTGCAGTGGATTTGGCGTTGGGCGATAGTGAAGCGCGTAAAAATCCATGCTGAGATGAGCGGGCGTTTCAGACAAAACTTGGTACCAGGCGACAGGCCCGTCAAGTTCCTCCCGTTTGTTTTCATAGTCCAACATGGTTTCGTAAATTGCCTCCGTTATCACTTCTCCTCGTTCCGGGGAATGCAATGTATACGAACCGAGATCAACACGGTCCTTGTAGAGGGTCAGTCCACGATTTCCGTAGTCGGTTACGGCGGGGTGATCGTTGAGCGCCGGTATTTCCAGCCGGCTTACGGGACCGTAAGGAAATAACGTGAGGTTTACGTATTGGAGCGCAAAAAGGAACATCATAAGTCCCCACAGGGCGCGGCGAAGACGATACCTGGAAATAGCGTCCAACGCCATCACACAGAGCAAAGCGCCGGGCGCGGCTGTCGCGCATAACAGCAGTGGGCCGCGAAGCGCAAACACACCCGTAAGCAGCAGGTAACTGCCCGCCGCCCATGCGAGCATGGTAAGAGTCATGGCGTTGCGGTTGCGACGCAATACCAGGACAGGCAGGCCCAACAGCGCTACGAGCGCCAAAGGCAAAAACGCGACTTCGTTTACGAAATGTATCGGGTACACATCGCCATGAAGATGAAATGGCTCAAGAAGCGTCATTTCTTTCGCGCCGCTGTCCGTTACAGACGGCGTCTCAGATGCTTCAGCGGGTCGTGAGATAGCAGGGTCCAGGTATATGCGAACAGCCGATGCGTCCAACGCTTCTGGCATGGCAAACTCAATACGCGATGCTACGGAAGGCTGGAACAGCCCCGTTTCGCTGCCCCGTTGTGTGCTCCACCAGGTGTACATATACTCGACATGGCGTGTATACCACCAGGAACATACCCCGAGCACAATGCACGCGCACAACAACGCGTTAAACAACAGGTGCGCAGCGCGTGCGCGGCGTGGGGGCGTACCAGGCCCTTTTGCGGGGTAAACGACGCTCCAGCAGCTCCATGTCAGTATCAGCAACAGCGGCAGGAAAAGATACACAGGCGCGGTTTGTTTCGTCAGCAAGGCCAGTCCTGTAAAGAATGCAAAGAGCGCGACCCAGCCTGTGTTGCGAAAGCGGTTGGATTTTAACAGAGCGTACAATGCCCACGTTACCAAGGCTGCAAGCAGTAATTCGGGCATAAAATAGCGCGAACTGCCGTAGACCATCGGCATGCTTCCGGCTGCAAACGCGGCGAGAAAAGCATTGCGGGCGGTCATGCCTTGTCGCGCAAAGAGGTATACCCCCACCAGAAACAGAGCGAGAAACAGGCTTCCGCTTGCTGCGACTGCTTCGGTGGAATAGCCAAATGCGCGGATAAACACCGCACCGACAAGATGGGTCAGCGGCGGGTAGGGCGACTCGACGCCGAGAGCGGCCACACCGCGCGCGAACACACCAGACGAGTCAAGAGGGAACAACGCTTCATAATAGGCGATAGCGCGGTTTATATGATGCGCTTCATCAAGATGAACAAGGTGATTGTCAGCGCGCAGCCAATAGATATTCAACAGTATATGGAAAATGATGAATACAGTGAGCAGCGCCAATCCCTCGGTATCGCCTTTTTCCACGGGCGGCGGCTGTTGCGCAGCGGGCGGCTGTTGCGGGGCAGGATGGAACACCGGCGGCGGTCCGGAAGCCCAATCCGGTTGTTGCGACTGAGGCGGCGCGGCGCCGGGCATGCCCTGTCCGCCGTAAGGCGGCATTGGTTGCTGTGGGTATGAAAAGGACACGTATCAGCCTCCTGACGGTTATGTGCGATAATACACGTTCACGATTGCCCGTTAGTATATGAGGTATGGCGGCAAAACTCCAACAAAACCAAACCTGCCAACAGTGAGCCGCTATCTCCACTGACATAAAACATGGCTGCGGATTCCCCGGGCAGATGAACGCTCGTATCGGAAACGCTTACTTTCCCCAACCGTGCCTGACTATGATATTCTGTAACTCTTTCCAGGAATGACACATCCATGATTTTAAATTCATTACATTGTCGTTGCTTTCGCGGCCTGGCGGACATGGTTTTTACGCCGGGGCCGAGAGTCAACATCATATACGGCGCCAACGCGCAGGGCAAAACATCGGTGCTCGAGGCAATACTTTACGCGGCCACCACACGCAGCCACCGCACAACGGTAGACGCCGAACTTGCGCGGCATGGCGGCCATGAATTTCATCTAATCGCCGAGGCCGTTGCCGGCGACTGTCCGGTGAACATTGAGGCGCACTGGTGGAAACGCGCCAAGCGCTTCAAGGTGAACGGAGTGGCTCAGGCCCGACTCAGCGATATTCTTGGCAGAATATGTGTGGTCTTCTTTTCGCCGGAAGACATCGCCCTTGTAAAAGGCGCCGCGTCCAGTAGACGCCTTTTTCTGGATATGGAATTGTCCCAATTACATCCCGCTTATCTGCGCGCGCTACAACAATACCGCCAGGCGCTGCGCCAGCGCAACGAACTGCTGCGCTGTCGCCATTGTGATGCGGACATGCTCGCCGTGTGGGAAGCGCAGTTGGCGGAACACGGCAGCACGCTCATAAAAGAACGCGACGTGGCAACCCGCGATCTTTCGGCAATTGCCGCCGACTTGTACGGACAACTTGTGGCTGATGAAACACTGGAGTTGGCCTACCAACCCGACATAAGCGATCCCGACCTCATCGAGGACACGCTGCAACGAACACGTACTGCGGATATAACCCGCGGAAGCACCGGGCGCGGCCCGCACCGCGACGAGATGGAAATACGCATTGCCGGGAAAAATGCGCGCTCGTACGGCTCGCAAGGACAACAAAAGAGCGCGGCCCTGGTATTGAAACTGGCAGAAGTGGAGCTTATGCGCCGTCGTGTGGGAGAATATCCCGTGGTGTTGCTGGACGAAGCCCCGGCTGAGCTCGACAGCGACCGTTCGAAACGTCTCTTTACCGCCATCCCCGAGGCGGCGCAGGCTGTGATTACCACAGCGCAGCCCGTGGAATTGTTGCCCGTTTCACGGAAAAACGCCGCCCTGTTCCGGATTCACGGAGGAAACCTTGAGCAAGAAGCAGGTTGAACATATCAGCGATATCCTGGCGCGGCTCCAAAAAAACACCGCTCTGGGGCTGAACCTTGAACAAGCGCGTATTTGGGAGCAATGGGAACAATTGGCCGGCGAGCATCTCGCTAAACACTGTCGGCCGCACAGTATCAAGGATGGACAGTTGCGCATTATCGTGGAAAGCCCCGTATGGATGCACAAATTAAGTTATCTTAAATGGGATTTGCTGCTGCGTATTAATCGTATGGCCGGCAAGGAATTAGTGTCCGACGCTTTTTTTGTCCTGGCTCCCGATGAAGACACTCTTAATCAATCTCAAGATATATAGAACTGAAACCGCCTGAAAACTGCCTGAAATTTTGCGGAAACAGGGACTGTCCCAAGCGAGCGTTCAAGGGGAGCGAGACAGGACTGTCCCTGTTTCCGCAAAATTTCATTGTTTACGGGGGCCGCACAGCGTCATGGTGAACTGTCCCCGTTCAGGCTGTCAAATCAGCCGGCTTGACCTGAAAACCCGAAATAAGGCATAATACGGGTGATGCCGTTGGTGCAGGTAAATTATTGACGGTATTACAGCAAAGTGATATATTGAAAGAATATGTGGTGCGCCATCGCGCGTTAGCGCGTAGGCGCGGTCAATCAGTATGACAGGAGACGATGAAGTATGGCGCCACAACAACGTTCGCGCTCTAACATTCCGACCTGTTCTTTTTGTGGCAAGCGCCATGACGAAGTGAGCAAGCTCATAGCCGGCCCCGATGTCAACATCTGCGACGAATGTGTTAAATTATGTAATGAGATTGTCGCGGAAGACCGCGCACGCAAACGAAGCGGTCCTGCGGTGCATGTGCCCGCACCCCGAGAAATTAAGGATTTTCTGGACCAGTATGTTGTGGGTCAGGAACGCGCCAAGCGTATTCTGTCCGTTGCCGTGCATAACCATTACAAGCGGCTGGCCACCGGTTCTGAAATTGAGGGGGTGGAACTGCAAAAGACCAATGTGTTGCTCATTGGCCCGTCCGGCTGCGGTAAAACGTTACTGGCTGAAAGCCTCGCGCGAATGCTTGATGTTCCCTTTGCCATCGTGGACGCCACCACCCTCACCGAAGCGGGATATGTAGGCGACGATGTCGAAAACGTCATCCTCAAACTGTTGCAAAACGCGGACTTTGATTGCGCCCGGGCCGAAACCGGCATCATCTATATAGACGAGATAGATAAAGCGGCGCGCAAAAGCGACAGCCCTTCGATTACACGCGACGTATCAGGCGAAGGGGTTCAGCAGGCGCTGTTGAAAATCATTGAAGGCACAGTTGCCGCCGTACCGCCCCAGGGCGGGCGCAAGCATCCGCAGCAGGAATGCATTCAGGTTGACACCCGAAATATCCTGTTCATCTGTGGCGGCGCCTTCAATGGACTGGACCAAATCATCCGCAAGCGTACCGGAAATAATGCCATTGGCTTTAACGCCGCCATCCGATCGAAGGAGCAATTGCGCATTGGCGATATTCTCGCCATGGTGCGGCCCGAAGACTTAATCAAATACGGCATGATCCCTGAGTTTTCCGGGCGTTTGCCCGTGCTGGCGCCCCTGCACGATCTGGCGGCGGAAGACCTGCAACGGATTCTGGTGGAGCCCAAGAACGCTCTGACCCGTCAATATGAGAAATTATTCCAGATGGAAAAGGTAAAACTTGAGTTTCAGGAAGAGACTATCGCCGCAATCGCGAAAAAGACAATAGCCCTGGATACCGGCGCTCGCGGACTTCGCGCCATTCTCGAAGAAGCCATGCTCGAGCTGATGTTTGACATTCCAAGTCGCAATGACATCCGCGAAGTGATTATCACGCCGGGTGTCATCCTTAGCGATGAAGACCCGATTATTGTGTATGAACGCGACAAGCGTAATGCAATTGCCGGCAAAAGCGCCAACTCGGCATCAGCTTGACCACCCAGGGGAACGGGTGCGCCGCCTTACACGCCGCAAACTTGTACCAACCCACAGACTCCACTACATTCCTGCAAGCATCGCACGGGGACTATTGTATAGCGCCACACGTCGGACGCCCATTATTCTGTATGCCGCTTGACGCTGCCGCTGCTGTCCCGTATACGTATTAACCGGAGACTTATACCACAATGCCGCGAAAGAAAACTAACCCTGGCGCGCCCACCATTGCGCTTCCCCTGCTGCCACTGAAAGATGCCGTTGTTTTCCCGAAAATGGTCGTGCCGCTCTTTGTTGGTCGCCCCGGTTCTGTTGCCGCCATCGAACACTCCCTCGAAGAAGGGGCGCCGCTGTTCCTGTGTACACAACGCGAATCGGACGAAGAGAATCCGGACGCTGCGGGCATGTATCGCGTAGGCACCGCCGCAAAGATCATTAATGTACTGCGGCTGCCCGACAACTCGATTAAGGTTGTTGTCGAGGGACTGGGACGCGCGCACGCGAAATCATTCGATTTCTCGGCTATCCCATTCGTAGCGATGGTAAAAAAAGTTGTGACCCGTCGGCGTACCGGCAAACAGGTTGAAGGGCTGATGCGCGCCGTGTTGCATCAGTTCGAAGAGTACGTCCGGCTGACAGGCCGCATTGCCCCGGAAATTTTCATGACCATCCAGGCAATGGATGATCCCGAGGAATTCGCAGACACAATATGCGCATTCCTTTTTGTTGCCGTCGAGGAGCGACAAGCGCTTCTCGAGGGGCTGGACGTGGTTAAACGCCTGCATCGCATCTCTGAACTGTTGATGCGCGAAAATGAATTGGCGGAAATTGAACAACGTGTCCGCAACCGCGTACGCGAGCAGATGGAGCGCGGCCAACGCGAACATTACCTGCAAGAACAGTTGCGCGTGATCCAGCAGGAACTGGGAACGCGTGATGATGGCGGAAACGAGTTTACGGAATTGCGGGCCATGATTGAAAAAGCGCGCATGCCTGCCGAAGTGAAGACCAAAGCGGAACGCGAATACCAACGTTATGAGCGTCTGCCCCTGATGAGCCCGGAAAGCGCCGTGCTGCGCGGCTATCTCGAGTGGCTGTGCGACATGCCCTGGTCCAAGCGCACCCGCGATTCAATTAATCTTCAAGCCGCCCGCGAAGTGCTGGACGCGGACCATTTCGGTCTTGAGAAGGTCAAGGAACGCATACTGGAATTCCTGGCGGTACGCAAACTGAACAAGAAAGGACGCGGTCCTATTCTATGCCTGGTGGGGCCGCCAGGGGTCGGGAAAACGTCGCTGGGACAATCCATCGCCCGCGCCATGAATCGCAAGTTCGCGCGCGTGTCTCTAGGCGGCATCCGAGACGAGGCGGAAATACGCGGCCATCGCCGTACCTACGTGGGCGCGCTGCCCGGGCGCATCGTGCAGAGCATCAAGGACGTAGGCGTCCTGAACCCCGTGTTTATGCTTGACGAAATAGACAAGATGAGTGTTGATTTTCGGGGCGACCCCTCCGCCGCACTGCTCGAGGCACTCGACCCCGCCCAGAACATGAACTTCAGCGATCACTACCTCGAGGTGGGACTGGACTTGTCTGAGGTCTTCTTCATTACCACGGCCAATAGCGAATACAACATTCCTGCGCCCCTCCAGGACCGCATGGAAATTGTGCGGCTTCCCGGCTATACACAAGAAGAAAAGAGCCAGATTGCAACCTTATTTCTTATCCCGCGTCAAATCAAGGAGTGCGGCCTGAAACCCAAACATCTGACTTTTTCGGAGACGGGTCTTGACGCGCTGATTCAACGATATACACGCGAGGCGGGCGTCCGTGAACTCGAGCGCATGATCGCCAACGTATGTCGTAAAACAGCGCGCAAAATTGTGGACAAAACGGCCGACGGCCCCGTCCTCCTGGATGCAGATACGGTGGTGCAATTGCTGGGACCGCCTCCCTACAGCGAAACCCGTCCGGAAGTCGCCTCAGAGATGGGCGTTGCCGTCGGCATGGCCTGGACACAGGCAGGCGGCGAGACGCTGCGCATTGAGTCCAGCGTCATGAAGGGCAAGGGCAACTTGCTGCTGACAGGGCAGCTGGGCGAAGTGATGAAAGAATCCGCAAATGCGGCCTATACCTATATCAGGGCAAACGCTGCGCAACTGGGCGTCAAAACCGAGTTCTACAAGACCCAGGATATTCACGTGCATGTGCCAGAAGGCGCTATCCCCAAGGACGGCCCTTCGGCGGGACTTGCCATGATCGCTTCCTTATTGTCCGCCCTGACAAACAAAGCGCCTGACGCTGCTGTTGCCATGACAGGCGAAATTACGCTGCGAGGAAAGGTCCTCGCCGTAGGCGGCGTCAAAGAAAAAGTGCTCGCCGCCAGACGCGCCGGTATACATCGAATTATCCTCCCAAAAGACAACGAAAAGGATTTCCCCGATTTGCCTGATGAAATCAAGGAAAACATGGCCTTTTCCCTTGTCGAAACGGTGGAGGAAGCCCTTGACGCGGTGTTCGCCGCCAAATCAAAGCGCCGCTCTTCCAGAAAACGCATCCCCAAAAAAGGATAATTCCCCATGCGCGCTGTGCAGGCTTCGTTTGTATGCAGTGCATTGCTGCCCGAACAATTTCCCCG
>SLFT01000141.1 GCA_007124105.1 Candidatus Hydrogenedentota bacterium
GCAGGACTTTGAACATGAGGCCTTCGCGTTGCTTTTTCAGGGATACATACACATCCCGCAGGATGGCATGTTTGCCTTCACTACCGTATCCAATGACGGCAGTAAACTCTACATTTGCGATCGCCTGGTAGTAGATAATGACGGTCTCCACAGAGAACGGGCTGAAACAGGATTTATTGCCTTGCAGCAAGGCTGGCATCCCATTCGGGCGCCCTACTTTGAGGCGGGCGGCGCGCATGCACTGGCGGTGTATTATACAGGCCCGGATATCCCCTACCAGGAAATCCCGCCCGAAGCGTTGCGACATAACATCATGTAACAGGATGTTTACTAGGGAAAGGAACCGGCGAGAGATGATCAATACTATACGCAATCAAATGCGACAATCATTCATTGAAAATAAGTTCGGATGGCTGGGATTTCTTATCGGCCTTGCCTGTGTATTGGCTGCCGCCGGCGTATACCGAATCAGTTGGGAGTTGCCGGAAAACGCCCCGACGACAACACAAGCGCCCGTGGAAAGGCCACAAGAACGCGCGGCATCCGCGCGGTCTGGACAATCAGCGCCTATTACGGCAATACCTCGGCAACAGCACGACGCGTGAACCGCAATACAGCGCCACAAGAACGCCGAAATCGGCTGGACGCGCGATCTTTATCCTGTTGCGCCCCATGTCATGCAGATGTCGCCGTATCCGTATAGTTCAACGGGTTTCTGCCGGGTTTGCCTGCTTTATGCAGACCCACGACGAAACATGATGAGATAGGGGAAGGTTAAAATATCCATCCAAAGAAAAACAGGAAACTGCTTGTCAAAATGAAAATTAACGCCTCAATAACCCATGCGGTGCCAAATAGCAGAAATCGGATCATTTCTTTATCCTTTCCTTGGTTGTTGCTTAGTATGTTCGACGCTCTCAAACCACAATATAGTGTAGCATCCCGAGGGCTTCGCGGTCAATATGTTGTGTTTTTTGACGTGATGCTGCCTGATTCAGTATGATTACCACTGATGGATATTTCCAGTTGTTTATGCAGTTGCTTGCGACCTTAGCGTAACCAATGATAATGTGGAAGTGCGGCATTGTCTGACATGTCCGATGCCGTCTGACGGTGTCCGGCACTCTTTGACAGACCGTTGTCGTATCGAAGGTTCCGGGCAGGTCTGCGGGAGACACCGCTCAACGCTCACAATAAGGATATCTTATGCGTTACGTGTATCTAATCATTCTTGCGCAAATTATTTCGTTTCCACTGGAGGCAGTGGTGTTGGTGGACGCGCCGGTATATCATGGCGCTACACGTTCTCTGCGTTACGAGGAGAAATGGCCCGAGGATAACGGCGGCGTTCTTTACTTCTTCATCAAGAACGATGGAGAAACTGAAGATGCTGTTGCTGATGTGCGCGCAGCGGGCAAGCCTCTGGATGCTCATGAAAATGTACACTGGTGGCGCCAATGGCCGCGCCGCCTCGCGCCGGGACAGGTAGGCTGGGTCACACTCAAGAGCGTAGGCGCGCCTTTCGAGCAAGGCGCCGACGCCGAGGTGGACGTTGTGATGGCGTCAGGAAAGCGTATTTCCTTCACTACCCGTTGTGAAACGCCGCCGCTGCGTTTGGGCAACGCGCTTCCCGCGCCTGATTACCAGACGCTCCATCTCTATGTGCGCAACGACGGCGACAAACCGTTACGCCTGCGCGAGATTGTGTTTAACGCTGACCGGTACGAAATAGGCCACCGTGCCCTCACCCTGGTTGGCGATGATCCCGATATGCCGCCCGGCGCATTGCGCATTCTCAACCTCACGTTGGAGCAGGCGTTGCCGCCGCTTTATCCAATGGCCGTGCGGGTATGCGCCATGCAGGGCGACACGCCCGTATGGACCGGAGCGGGCATACGGCTTACCGAGGCGAACTACACCATCGGCACGTGGGAATCGGGCATGCCTGAACGGGAAGAAGGCCAGCAGTTCGCGCGCAAGCTGGGCATTGACGCATGCGTCGCCACGCGCGACTGGGAACTGCAACGTGAGATGTACCGAAAATACCACATTCGCACACTGGCAATCGGCAATCATGAGGTCGGCGATCCGCCGAAAAAACAACCCAATCTTGACATGGTGCGCGCATTAAGCGACAGTCCGCACCTTGCCGCATGGATGGTGCGCGACGAGCCCGACCTGCACAACATCCCCGCCGAGCGCATGCACCGCCACAATAATATTTATTGGGATACCGACGCCAACCATCCAACCTATCTGAACTTGATGACTACGGCCGGCTACAACGACTATGGTCACATCCCGGACATAGTCTGTATGGACCATTATGTGTTTTTTGCGCCGAACAACATCCCACGCACCGGGATAACCCGATTTGCCGAGCTTGAGGAGGCGCTGGAGTTCACGGACCTGTTAAAGGAAAATACCGAACCGGTACGAATGTGGGTATGGCCCCAGCTGGCCGCGCCCGTATGGAACCGGCAACCCTATCCCTGGGGCGTCAACTACCAGTTCTGGGCGCATGTCAAGGGCGGCGCAAAGGGATTGCTGTGGTTCAAGTACGGCGCCGGATATGAGACCCATGAAGAGTACGCCGCGCCCACGGCCGAAGCCGAGAAACTGGTGCGCCAGTTTAATTTAATCCGTAGCCTGTGCTTTTATGGCGAACCCTTGCGCAGCGTCAAGAGCGACAACGAGCACTTGTTGGCCCGCGCGCTCATTTCCGAAGACGCGCTGGTAGTGATTGTGTTAAACAACAACTACGAAACAGACGGTGTCCCCTTTGCCGCTGAATACGCGCTGCACCCAACCGCCGGGAGCGTAACCGTGCCGCTGCCCCATTGGATTGCGCCGGAACAGGTCAATCGGGTTACAGATGAAGGTATTGAACCGGCGGCATACCAAATGGAGGAGAATGGATTGCGCATTCCCGTCGAAATGCATAAGGAAAGCATGGTATTTCTTATCGGCAGTCAGGATACAAACCCGCCCGCCCAGGTGACCGGCGTTACCCTTGCCGCGCTGGATGAGAAGGGCGCCGTCCTTTCATGGGCTATGCCTTTTGATAATTACGGTGTGAAAGGCTATGCCGTATACCGTGACAGCGAAAAGATTGCCGATGTGCGGCATCCCATTTACACTACAACGCGGGACATAAGCAACGCAGGAAACTACACCATACGCGCGTATGACGGCGCAAACAATCTCGGCGACGCAAGCGCTGCCGTAGCGGTTGCCTTCGACTGAGCCGCTGACGAAAGAACAGCCCCTGGTCCAGGAGCCAAGCAAGAAAAATAATCATGAATGACCACCATTTTGATAAACGTATTGCAGCGATACAGTCGGCTTTGTCGTTGCACGACTGCGACGCTTTTATCAGTGTTGACCCCACGGACAACGCGTACTTAACGGGTTTTTTCGGAAGCGCGTCCGCATTATTGATCACGCAGGCGAATGCGCTGCTTCTGTGCGACTTCCGATACGCAGAACAGGCCGCGGCGCAAACGCGTGTTGCGACGGTCATGCAATGTGCGGGCAATCTTGATTTACGTCTGGCGGAAAAACTGGCCGATGCCCAGGCGCGTCGTTCGGCTTTCGAGCCCGACGCCATTACGGTATCCCGACATGACGCCATTGCGAAAAAGTGCGGCAGCGATTTAGTCCCGACTCCGGGTATATGTCGGACGCTGCGTCTGTGCAAAGAGCCCGGCGAGCGTGAGCGCATCGCCGCGTCAGCGGCGCTGGCCGAGGATGCGCTGGAAACGCTGCTGGCATGTCTCGAACCGGGTATCCATGAATCCACGGCGGCGGGGCAGCTCGAATTCGAATTTCGGAAACGAGGCGCCCAATGTGCCGCCTTCGAGACTATCGTGCTCTTCGGCGAACGCAGCTCGTTGCCCCACGGAAAACCCGGCGAACGGGCGCTGCAAACGGGGGATATCGTGTTAATTGACTGTGGCTGTATCTTGGATGGATACTGTTCTGACTTGACCCGAACGTTCGTTTTCGGTAGGATACCGGGCGAATGGTTTGTGGAAATATATGAAATCACGCGCATTGCCCAGCAATCGGCGGTGGAAACAACGCGAGCCGGCGTTCTAGCCAGTGACGTGGACGCCGCCGCGCGCGACACCATTGCCGCGGCGGGATATGGCGAGCGATTCGGTCACGGCACGGGCCACGGTGTGGGCCTGGAGGTGCATGAAGCGCCCCGATTAAACGCTGAGTCGCACACAGCCCTGAAAGCGGGCATGGCGGTCACGGTCGAACCGGGCATCTATCTGCCGGGCCGGGGCGGTGTGCGCATTGAAGACCTGATTGTTGTTACTGAAAATGGAAATGATGTGTTAACCCGATTACCCAAGGAATTACGGATACTCTAACATGATATCAACAGCTGACTTTCGTAATGGACTGGTTGTGAACCTTGACGGCGAACTGATGGAAATAGTCGAGTTCCAGCATGTGAAGCCGGGCAAGGGCGGCGCATTTGTGCGCACCAAATTCAAGAATTTTCTGACCGGGCGCGTACTTGAAAAAACGTTCCGCTCAGGCGAGAAATTTGACGAGGCGCGCATCGAGGAACAGCGCTGGCAGTTTCTGTACTCCGACGGCGCGCAGTTTCATTTCATGGACCATGAGACCTACGAGCAGTTGCCGGTGAATGCCGATCTGGTGGGCGATCAGGCGCTGTGGATGAAAGAAAACGAGGATGTCTCGCTCATGTTTCATGACGGCAGCGTCATCGCGGTCAAGGTGCCGGCCCATGTGGTGCTGACCATAACCAAGTCTGACCCAGGTGTACAGGGCGACCGCAGCAGCGGCGCAAAAAAGCCGGCCACATTGGAGACTGGCGCCGCCATACAGGTGCCCCTGTTTCTTGAGGAAGGCGATGCGGTGAAGGTAGACACGCGCACGGGCGAATACGTGGAACGAATGTAATCGCAGTATCCTCCTTGAAACAGGCGGTAGCCAAAGGGAACTAAGATGGATTTTGAAGAACTGCAAGAACTGATACGGCTCTTCGAATCCACCGAACTGTCTGAAATCGAGGTGGAGGAAGACGGACGCCGCATCCGCCTGGCCAAACAACCGATTACCGAAAACCATGTTGTTCCGGCGCGGGAAGGGGCAACCGCCAGGAGTACGGCAAAACCAGCCCCTACCCTGGATGCGGAAACAGAAGCGCTGCTGGCCGAAGGGCTCGTTACCGTGGATTCGCCCATGGTGGGAACTTTTTATACCGCCTCTGGTCCCAGCGCACCGCCTTTTGTACAGGTGGGCGACACGGTAGACGCCAACCAGGTAATCTGTATTGTGGAGGCCATGAAGATCATGAACGAAGTCGTTTGCAAAGTGCCGGCCATTGTCGAACGTATTCTTGTACGCAATGGTGAACCTGTGGAATACGGACAGCCGCTCATTGCCGTGCGGCCGTTAGCCTGACGAGGGCGGTTATGTTCAAACGACTTCTCATAGCTAATCGCGGCGAAATTGCGGTACGGATCATACGCGCCTGCCGGGAAATGGACATTGTGTCGGTAGCCGTGTATTCCACCGCCGACCGCGATTCGCTGCATGCGCAACTGGCCGATGAATGTATATGCATCGGACCGGCCGGCGCATCAGAAAGCTATCTGAAATCCTCGAGCATCATTGCCGCCGCGGAAGTGGCGGATGTGGAAGCCATTCACCCCGGTTACGGATTCCTGGCGGAAAACCCCAAGTTCGCTGCAATATGTCGGGACTGCCGCATCGGCTTCATTGGGCCTACGGTGGAAACCATTGCATTGTGCGGCGACAAGGCCGCCTGCCGCAAAACCGTTCACGACGCAGGCGTTCCCGTCGCGCCTGGCAGCGAATGCGTGGTGAAAGATCCCCAGGAAGCGGCGCGCATAACGCGGGATATTGGCTATCCTGTGCTGGTGAAAGCCGCCGCGGGCGGCGGCGGCAAGGGCATGCGTATCGCGCATAATGAATCCACGCTCAAGCACGCCGTGTCCATGGCCGCCTCGGAAGCGGAAGCGGCTTTCGGCAACAGTGGCGTATACATCGAGAAGTTTGTGGAAGGCGCCCGTCATATCGAATTCCAGATTCTGGGAGACGACGCGGGAAACCGTGTATGTTTCAGTGAACGGGAATGCACCATCCAGCGCCGACACCAGAAACTTATTGAAGAAACGCCGAGTCCCGCGTTAACGCCTGAATTGCGCGCTGCCATGACCGAAGCGGCCCTCACGGCTGCCAAGGCCGTCAATTACACCAACGCAGGCACAGTCGAGTTCCTGCTCGCGCCGGATAAGGCGTTTTATTTCATTGAACTGAACGCGCGCATACAGGTGGAGCATCCCGTCACCGAGGAAGCCACCGGTATAGACCTTGTACGGGAACAGATACGACTGGCGGCGGGCGAACCGCTTGGGTACGACAAGGTCCCACATTATGACGCGGCCATCGAGGCGCGCGTCTATGCCGAAGACCCCGCATCCAATTTCCGGCCCAATTCAGGGCTTATCCGTCGGTGTCACATCCCGGGCGGCCCCGGCATTCGCGTGGACACCCATCTCTTCTCCGGGTACGAAGTGCCCCACTATTACGACTCGCTGCTGGCCAAAGTCATCGCGCGCGGCAAAACGCGCAATGAAGCCATTGAGCGCATCAGCGGCGCGCTTGATGAATTGTTCGTCGAGAATATTACCACCACCGCTGGACTATGCGCGCGCATTATCCGCGGCGACCGCTTCCGGCGCGGTGATATTGGGCCGGACTTGCTGGATGAATATCTGGTAGATGAGTAATCTCGGCAAGCGCCATAAAAAATGTAAACGCGGTTGAAAGCTGCCCCTTGAATCGCAGTTTCTAATCAATCAGGGACTAAGGCGCATCCCCATTGTTCAGGCGTTGTTCCCAGTCGTACCCTCTGGTGGTAACGGTGGACTCGATACGCTGGATGCGGCGCTCAAGCCGGTCATAGGTGCGTTTGAGCCGCAGCAACGCCATTTCGCGCGAGGCGCTGTAACTGTTGTAGAACTCCGTCTCAGCATCGTTGTCCAGGGGCAGCGCGGGTTCAATCCGCATGAGCAGCGCGGCCAGCGCGTACCCCGCTATCATGGGCCATACGCCGGTAAACAGGGAGGCGAAAACAAATACAAGACGCATGCCGGTTACCGAGAAATCAAAGTAGTCGGCGAGCCCGCGACATACGCCAAAGAAGATGCCGTTTCGGGAGCGATAAGGGCCGGCGCCGCGCGTGGATAGATGGTCAGCGTTGTGGCGGTGTCGTGTATGTCGCATCAGCGGCGCCCTCCTTTCTCCTGGTTAAAAAGCAGCGTCTCCAGCGCCTCAACCCGTTCCTCCATGCGCGATAAACCGCGATGTATCTCCTGGAGTAGTCGCGCCTCGTCAACACTTACAGAACGGGCCGCTCCCGCGCCCACCAGCTTCACAACGGTCCAACACACGATGGCAAGGCCGATGAGCAAAGTGCCGAACACGGTGAAGACCGTCAATGCCACAAATGTATCCATAGTCATTTCCTTTCAGCAGTCTACCGGTTATCGTGAAGGCGCGCGTCCCACGCATCCATGCCTTGACCCAGGGTTGTTCGCATGCGCCGCAGACGCGCATCAAGTGTGTCTTCAGCATAGCAGCGCCTGCCCCTGCCGGCGGCCCGTGCGTCAACCATGGCAGAGCGATGCCAGGTTTTCCAGTTGTTTGGCGCGCGCTTCAATAGCAGCGCCGTCACCATATAACACACACACACCGGCCAGAAGCCAATCACGATGACAGCGACAAGAACCGCGGCGCGCGGCCAGCATACCGCAATGCCGCAGTAATCCGCAACGCCGCGACACACGCCAAGCAGCAAACCGCGCCGGCTGCGGTATAAGGAATTTCGAGTGTGTTCAGCATAAAACATGATGGCGTCTCCCTGATGTGCGTCATGCGTCCGGTTCTTGCGGCTTATGTTCGGCGCCGCGCTTGCGCGCCAACAGCGTCGCCAGTTCCCGCTCAATCTCGTCGTCCTGTTCGAGTGCGGCAAAGGCATCGTCCAACGTGCATTTGCGCGCGCTATTCACCAGGCCCGCCTCCGCCTCCATGCGATCAATTCGCTGTTCAAACGCGTCAAAGCGATGCATGGCCTCTGCCGTGTCGTAACGGCGAATACCGGTTTGCGCCCGATGTTTGTCCAGTGCATGACGATGCCGCTGTACCAGCATGCGCTGCTTCTCTCTCGCGCTGGCCAGCTTGTCCTCCAACTGTTGGATGTCGTCCTGGTATTGCGCAACAACAGCGCGCGCCTCGGCAAGTTCTTTCTCGAATGCTTCCGCACGCTCAATATGACGCCGTTTCTCGAGCAATGCCTCTCGCGCCAGGTCCGGACGCTCCTTTTCAACAGCCAGCGCCGCCTTTTCTCCCCATGCCTCGCCCAGCGACAACGCCGAAACCATGTCGCGATGAATCCGTTTTTCCGCGGCCATCGCCCCAGCGCAGTTCGCTTTGATGTCCACCAACGTATCCTCCATCTCCTGGATCATCATCTTCACCATCTTCTCGGGATTCTCCGCCTTGTCAAGCATGGCATTGATATTGGCGCTGATGATGTCGCTCAATCGTGTGAATATGCTCATGACAAACTCCTTTATGGGCCTGTCCCAGGCCATCGGTTAAACGTGTACGAGCATCTTGTATTAACAAATACCGTGCCAGACCGAAACAATCCTTTAATTACTTGAAAATCAACGGTTTGCCAATGATTGCCGACGGCAGTTCACCAAAAGAAGAGGCAGAATAAACCATATAGTAGTTGATTTCGCCAGAACCAGGCTTTTTCTTGCTGTACCGTAACAAACGATAAGATTGGATTCAAGTCGTGTCGCAGGATCAACCTAGTGTATCAAGGCAGCTGGATTAAACGGCTGCGCCATGGAAATCAAGAGATGCGCGTCATGTAGATGCGGCATCCCGTCCACCCTGTCCACCCTGTCCACCCTGTCCACCCTGTCCACCCTGTCCACCCTGTCCACCCTGTCCACCCTGTCCACCCTGTCCA
>SLFT01000466.1 GCA_007124105.1 Candidatus Hydrogenedentota bacterium
GATTCTCGATGGCGCGTTTTTCGGGCGGTTTCGGAAACAATTCGATGTTCAGTATGGACGCGCATCCCTGGCGGATGGCGGTGCCGACACAGTCCGAACCGGTGTCGCCGCCGCCAATGACCACCACCTTCTTGTTCGCGGCCAGAATATCCGTTCCCTCGATTGCCTTGTTCAGCACTCGGCGCGTTTGCCTGATCAGGAATTCCATGGCGGGGTAAATGCCGTTCAAATCCCATCCCGGTACATTCATGCCCTCGAAGGTGCGCGGCTTGGTCGCGCCGATGGCGATGAGCGCGGCGTCATATTCGCTCAGTTCGGCAACAGGCACATTTTTGCCCACATCGGCGTTGCACCGGAATTCAACGCCCTCGGCTTTCATCTGCTCGACGCGCCGGAACACAATCCGCTTGTCCAATTTGAAGTTGGGGATGCCGTAGGTGAGCAGCCCGCCCGGTTCGTCGGCGCGTTCGTACACCACCACCGAGTGCCCGGCCCGGTTGAGTTGTTGCGCGGCGGCCAGGCCGCTGGGTCCCGATCCCACCACAGCCACTTTTTTACCGGTACGCGTTTCGGGCGGCTCGGGCCGCACAAGACCGCGCGCCCATCCCTGGTCGGCGATCTCGCGTTCCATCATTTCGATGGTGACGGGCGGTTCAATGATGCCGAGTACACAGGCGCTTTCGCAGGGCGCGGGACACACCCGCCCGGTGAATTCCGGGAAGTTGTTGGTGGTGTGCAGAATTTCGAGCGCCTCGCGCCAGCGGTCGTCCTTGGCGTAATCGTTGAAATCGGGGATCATGTTTCCCAGTGGACAACCGCTATGACAGAAAGGTACGCCGCAATTCATGCATCGGTAGGCCTGTTGTTGCAATAGTTCCGGCGGCAACGAATTAAAAAACTCGCTAAAGTCTTGCCGCCGTTCGTCGGCGGGCCGGTGCTCGGGGATTTGGCGTGTAAAGGTCATAAAACCGCGTGATTTATCGGGCAGCATGGGTTGTCTCCTGTGCTTGTTGTGCTTTCAACGCCCGCGCATAATCGCGGGGCATAACGCGGACGAAATGGGCCTGTTGCGCTTCCCAGTCGTCCAGGATGCGTTGCGCGACGGAACTGCCTGTATACTGAATGTGTCGTTCAAGCATACGCCGCAGTTCGGGTACACTTTCTTCGTGGAGCGATTTTAAGTCCACCAGTTCGGTGTTGCAATGGATGGGCAGCGCCTTGTGCGGATCATAAACAAAGGCGATACCGCCGCTCATGCCCGCGCCGAAGTTGCGTCCCGTCGGCCCCAGGATAACCGCGCGTCCGCCGGTCATGTATTCGCAGCAGTGGTCGCCCGCGCCCTCCACCACGGCCCACGCGCCGCTGTTGCGCACACAGAAGCGCTCGCCCGCGACGCCCCGGAAATAGGCCTCGCCGCCGGTGGCGCCGTAAAGGGCCACATTGCCCACAATGATGTTTTCTTCGGGGGTAATGGGGCATTTTTCCGGCGGGCTGATGATAATCTTGCCGCCAGATAGTCCCTTGCCGCAATAGTCATTGGCCTCGCCCGCGACATTGAGCGTCACGCCCTGGATGGCGAAAGCGCCGAAGCTCTGGCCCGCCTCGCCCTCGCAGTCAATCCAGACGGCGTCCTCGGGCAACGTACCGGTGTACATGCCCAGATTATGGCGGCGGGTCAGTTCGCTGGACAGCATGGCGCCCACGGTACGGTTTACATTGCGGAGTTTAACGGTGAAGCGCACGGGCGTCTTGTTTTCCAATGTCGGTTTCGCCTGTTCGATCAATGTGTTGTCAAGGGCCGCGTCAATACCATGGTCCTGAGTCTTGCTGCAATGGAGCGTGGAACCTTCCCAGGGCTGTGCGCGATATAGAATCTTGGTAAAATCAAGATGCCGCGCCTTCCAGTTTTCCGGCAGCGGATCAAAAGCGAGCATGTCGGCGCGTCCGATCATCTCGTTCATGGTTCTAAACCCGAGTTCGGCCATGATGGCGCGGCATTCCTCGGCGACAAAGAAGAAATAGCGCACCACATCTTCCGGTTTACCGTGGAATTTCTTGCGCAGTTCCGGGTCCTGGGTGGCAATGCCCACCGGACAGGTGTTCAGATGACATTTGCGCATCATGATGCATCCGCTCACAATCAGCGGCGCGGTGGCGAACCCGAATTCGTCGGCCCCGAGCAATGCCGCCACGGCCACGTCGCGCCCTGTTTTCAACTGGCCGTCCACCTGTACGCGGATGCGGTCGCGCAGGTCGTTCTCGACCAGCGCCTGATGCGTTTCAGGCAGGCCGAGCTCCCAGGGCAACCCGGCGTGTTTGATCGAACTGAGCGGCGACGCGCCCGTGCCGCCGTCATGGCCGCTGATCAATACCAGGTCGGCCTTGCCCTTGGACACGCCCGCCGCAATGGTGCCCACGCCCGCCTCCGAAACCAGTTTCACGGACACGGCCGCGTGAACATTGCTGTTTTTCAAGTCATGTATCAGTTGCGCCAGGTCCTCGATCGAGTAAATGTCGTGATGGGGCGGCGGCGAGATGAGTTCCACCCCCGGCGTCGAATAGCGCACCTTCGCGATTTCGTCAAAGACCTTGTGGCCGGGCAGCTGGCCGCCCTCGCCGGGTTTCGCGCCCTGCGCCATTTTAATCTGGAGTTCATCGGCGTTCACCAGGTATTCATTGGTGACGCCGAAACGTCCCGAGGCCACCTGCTTGATGGCGCTGCGCCGCAGGTCGCCTTTTTCATCGGGCAGGAACCGGCGCGGGTCTTCGCCGCCTTCGCCCGTGTTGCTCCGTCCGCCAAGTCGGTTCATGGCAATGGCCAGGTTCTCGTGCGCCTCGCGGCTGATGCTGCCGAAGGACATGGCGCCGGTACAGAACCGCTTCACAATCTCGGCGGCGGGCTCCACCTCGTCCAGTGGAATGGGCGTGCCGCTCTTGAATTTCAACAGGCCGCGCAACGTGGCGAGGGTTCGGTTACGGTTATTTACGTCGTCCGCGAATTTCTGGTACGTATCGGCCTTGTTCAGGCGTGTGGCGTGTTGCAGGTTCGCAATGGTCTCCGGGTTCCACTGGTGGAATTCGCCCCTGCGACGCCACCGATAATTCCCGCCCGGATCAAGCCATGTCTTGTCCGACCCACGCGCGGGGTACGCGCCGGCATGACGCATGAGCGTTTCCCGCGCTATTTCCGGCACACCTATGCCGCCAATGCGCGAGGCGGTGCCGGCAAAACATTTTTCCATTACAACGTCGCCCAGGCCCACAGCCTCGAATATCTGGGCGCAGCGGTAACTGTGCTGGGTGGAAATGCCGATTTTGGACATGGTCTTCAACATGCCCTTTTCAATGGCTTTACGATAATTCTTCTTCGCCGCGCCGGGGTGTTCCTCGACAATAACTTCGCAACTGATAAGCTCGTCAATGAGTTCGTATGCCATGTATGGGTTCACAGCGCCCGCGCCATAGCCGGTGAGCAGGCAGAAATGCATGACCTCGCGCGCTTCGCCGGTTTCTATGATCAGGCCGCAGCGTGTGCGTTTATGGGCGCGCACCAAATGCTGGTGTACGCCGCCCACCGCCAGCAGGCTCGGCAACGGCGCCTGGGCGGCGTCCGCGCCTCGGTCCGAAAGAATAATCTGGGTGTATCCCTTGTCCACCGCCGCCTCCGCCTCGGCGGTGACCCGGTCGAGGGCCGCTTCCGCCGCCGCTGGACCGCCCGCGGCGGGAAACAGAATCGAGATTACGGCGCTCTTGACGCCGGGACACGCAAGTTGCTTGATGTGCGCCAGCTGCGCATTGGTCAGTATGGGCGATTCAAGACGCAGCTGTTGACAATCCTCGGCGCTTTCGTCGAAAAGGTTGCGTTCGTAGCCGATGTTCGTTTCCAGCGACATCACAATTTCTTCGCGGATGGGGTCAATGGGGGGATTCGTCACCTGCGCGAAGAGTTGCTTGAAATAGTTGAACAGCTGCTGCGGCCGCGACGACAACACCGCCAGCGGCGCGTCGTTGCCCATCGCCCCCACAGGCTCCTTGCCCAGCCGCGTCATGGGCGCAATCAGGATATCCAAGTCTTCCTGGGTATAGCCGAATATAATCTTGCGCTTGTCCAGCGGCGTTGGTTCCGCCGCGTCAACCGCTTCCGGGGCATCGGGGAGGGATACGCGATTGGCGTCGAGCCAGGCGCGATAGGGACGCCGTTTCTCGAAGGCGCTCTTGATTTCGGCGTCGTCAATGATGCGTTGCTGTTCGGTGTCCACCAGGAACATGCGCCCTGGTTCCAGCCGCCCCTTGCGCGTAATGTTTTCCTGGGGAATATCAAGTACGCCCACCTCGGAGGCCATCACCACCTGGTTGTCGCGGGTGACCCAGTATCGCGAGGGACGCAACCCGTTGCGATCAAGCACCGCGCCCACCCGCGTACCGTCGGTAAAGGCGATCGAGGCGGGCCCGTCCCACGGCTCCATCTTGCAGGCCATGAACTCATAAAAGGCCTTGCGCGCGTCCGACATGGTCTCATGGCCCTGCCAGGGCTCGGGGATCATCATGGCCATGGCCATGTCGAGGGGATAGCCGCCGCGCACCAGCATCTCGAAGGCATTGTCAAAAATGGCGGAATCGCTGAAGCCCGGCGTCAACACCGGCAGCACCTTGCTTATGGCGTCCCCGAACAGGGGCGTCGCAAGATGACGTTCCCGGGACGCGAACATGCTGATGTTGCCGCGTAGCGTGTTGATCTCGCCATTGTGCGCCAGGAAACGAAACGGTTGCGCCAGCGGCCACGAGGGCAATGTGTTGGTGCTGTACCGTTGATGCACCAGCGCGATGGCGGATTCGAAGGCCGGGTCGCGCATGTCCAGGTAATAGCGGTCAACCGCTTCGGGGAGCATCAAGCCCTTGTACACAATGGTGCGCGCCGACATGCTTGGCGCGTAATACGTATCGGCGCCGGGCATGGCCAGATCGCGGATGGCGATGGATGACGACTTACGGATCACAAAGAGCGCGCGCTCGAATGCCGCATCGTCAAGGCCGTCCGCCGCCTGGATGAACACCTGGCGGATTACCGGTTCGTTCTGGCGGGCCAGCCAGCCGATAACGTCCGAATCGCAGGGAACGTCGCGCCAGCCGAGCAGCGTTTGCCCTTCACTCACAATGGCGGCGTTGATTATCTCTTCCGCCGCCGCGCGCGTGTCCGCTTCACGAGGCAGAAAGAGCATGCCCACGCCATAGCGGCCGGGCGCGGGAAGCGTAAAACCGAGGCGCTCCGATTCCGACGCAAAAAAACGATGCGGGAGCTGTACCAGCAGGCCGCACCCGTCGCCGGTTTCAGGATCGCAACCACAGGCGCCGCGATGGGTCAGGTTGTACAGTATCTTGAACCCGTTCAATACAACGTCATGGCTTTGACGGCCGTCCATATTGCACAAAAAACCAATGCCGCAGGCATCGTGCTCATATTCCGGAGAATACAGGCCATGCTGCGCAAGACGATCCAGGGAAGGTCGCGTATTCACAAAAAAATCCTTATGCCTGTTCGATGCAAGCTACAAATTCTGGTCGCGCCAGTAAACGCCGAAAATCATGCAACAACGAAACCCACACTACAAGTAGCAAACGGTGGATTCGTGCAGACCAGTCAGCATGGCGCATCAGGTACCGAATTCAGAAAACACCTGTGAAGATACACCGCAAAAGCGGGCATTCCAAATGGTATGATATTCTAAAGCATACGCCCGGATCAAATTTGTATACCTTTCTAATAATACCCACGCCAGTAAGCGCAAAAGCGCTGTCAAGCAGCACCGGTTACAGAATGCGCCCTGTCATTGATAGCCAAAAAACATACGTATAGGTATGAAAAATTGCCTATATTTAATTGACAAGCGCAGAAGTCGTAATATGCGTTGTATGCGTGTTATGGCGCGGATAGTGCCAGGCCAGTAGAAATCGGACAGGGGGATAGGGGAACACTTTGCGTGGAGTATAGCAAGCGCGCAATCCTTCTTACGATGTCCTTTGCCCCTTGTTCTACGCGCGTGCCGGATTATGGACACCATTGCTGCCGGACACTTGTACAGTCGTTTGCGCAATGATTTTGCAGGCTGTATATGCAACCTTTGCGGGGGTTGGAAGGATACTCATTCAGTATGGCATACTTAACAGGCGCCTATACTGGCTAAAGTCCACTCTGATACATGATGCATATCGCGTGAAGTTGCCGCGCCGTTTCGCGTGTCCGCTCTTGCTTTACGCGCCCTGCGGGAACGAAAGGGTCTCCTTGTGACCAGAAGATTTGCTGTTGTTTTTATTGCGCTTTTGATGCTTGTTTTATTGCATGGCTGCGACATGCTCCGTCCCATGGCCAACTTTACGCTTGCGCCAGAATCCGGGGAGGGGCCGCTTACAGTGGCCTTTACCAACCACTCGCAGAGTGGGCCGGGGCTGGTATTGCGCCATCACTGGGATTTTGGCGATGGATCGCCGCCGAGCAACGAGGAGTCGCCGACCCATGTATACGAAACGCCCGGCATCTACAGCGTATCGCTTACTGTACTTACAACCTTTGGCCGGGACGCCATGACCCGTCCCGGCATTGTGCATGTACATGGCCCTGAAGCCGAGGTAATAGCGGACTTCGAGGCCGCGCCCGCAACAGGCTATCCGCCCCTGACCGTTGCGTTCACCGATACGACCGCCACCCGCGACGCGACCATACGCAAGTGGCGCTGGCAATTTGGCGATGGCGCGGTTTCCGACGAGCAACATCCCCGGCATACCTATCAGACCCCCGGCGTTTACACGGTGTCGCTTACCGTTGACACCGATATTGGAAGGTTCCGCTGCGTCAAACCGAACAGCGTTATCGTGGAATCACCGGAAACCCTCTTTACCGCCAGCCGCGCCATTATTCCGAACGAAGTCGCGGCGCCCGGCGACTATCGCCATGTCAATGTGGTTATCACCTGCGATACACCCGCCGCGCTGACGGCGCTGGGGCTGCGGGAAACATTGCCCGACGGCTGGACGTACGTGAACATGCTGGATACTGGTATGCCGCCTCACCAGGCGCGTCAGGATGAAGCCGGCAACACCATGTTCTTTGAATGGGTGGACATTCCTGAGTTTCCAGTGCAATTCACCTACCGCATTCAGGCGACCCAAACGTGTGAGGAAGAGACGCTGCTTACGGGCATACTTGATTTCCGGTTTACCGGCCCCGCCTTTGAACTACGGCTGGAAGACAGCGCGCTGTTATGCCTGGCGCCCGTACCGGGCGAAGGAGAACCTGATCCCGGCGAAGGCGAAGAGGAGGGCGAATCAATAGAAGGCGAAGCGCAGTCCGAGGGTGAACCTCATGGCGACGAAGGCGAACCGGCGGAAGGGGAAAACGCGAATGAGGAAGAGCGGTATGTCGCGCTGCAGATGACGCGCAGGGACGACACAGAAAAGTACGCCTATGCGCCCGGCCAGGAACTTGAGATAACGGTGCGACTGGAAAAGTTGGGGGCCGGCGCGCTGGAAGCCCTGCGCGTAATCGAACAGCTGCCCGCGGGCTGGACTTATGCCGGGCTCAGGGACGGCATGGCGCCGGACCAGGCGCCTGCAGGCGGCGCCGCAGGCGCGTTGCACTTTGCCTGGAACGCCGCAACGCCGTCGTTGCCCCTCTATTTCACCTACGCGGTCGTGCCGCCCGACAGCGCCGACCGCGCTCTGTTTACGGGCATGGCGCACTATGCCATTGGCGGGGTGGACTTCTTTTCCAATGAAGCGCAAACCTATTTCCGGCGGTATGAAACACTCCTTCACATTAACAGGAGCGTAACGCCGTCGGCCTATGCGCCCGGCGCTTCTGTTGATATGACCGTTCACTATGCGCTGTACGGCGTTGAGCCCGTTCTCGCCTTTGGTTATATCGAAACGCTGCCGCCTGGTTTTGTTTATGAAGGCCTGGTCGCCTCCGACGGCCCCGAACCGGCTATCGCGCCGTCGCCGGGCGCGGAGGACGCGCTGGAATTCGCGTGGATAGAAACGCCGCCCATGCCGGGTTCCTTCACCTACCGCGTTGTCGTTCCCGAGACCGCCGTCGGCCAGGAGCACTTTTCCGGTCAGGGACTCTATCGCTTCACTGGCGCGGAGCAGAAAACGACCGTGTCGGAAATTGTCATACCCCAGGCGCGACCATAACGATTGCGAACCGACTGTTTGCGTGATGGCGCGTGTGTATGGCTGTACGGTCTCGTGACGCGGCGCGCGCCCGGCCGTATTTTTGCCAGTTCACCATCGCGCACATCCGATGTGGGTTGTGCTATGCGTTTTTGCGCAATGCGGCAGCAAGACGCCCCAATGCATATCCGGTCTGTTCGAGGTGCCGCGCCGCATACTTGAGCGCGTACCGGTGCGCCATGGGTTCGGGCGTTATGGGCAGCGCGGCGGTGACCCCGGCCTTGTACAGCGCGTCGAGATCATTGCCCACCTTGCCCGCTATCACCACCAACGGCGTGTTGTGGGCCCGCGTCTTTTGCGCCAACCCGGCGATTACCTTGCCCTGCGCGCTTTGTCCGTCCACGGCGCCTTCGCCGCTGATGACGATGTCCGCATCGCGAATAAGCGCGTCAAGATCGCCGTAAGCGTCGCACACCAGTTCCACACCCGAGCGCAATGTCGCCCCGGTGAACGCGGCCAGTCCAGCGGCCAGTCCGCCCGCCGCGCCGCCGCCGGGCAGGGCGTTCACATCCACGCGCCGCTCTTTTTTCAGCACCCTGGCATATTGGCGCAGCGCCGCGTCAAGCTGTTTCACCATGTCAGGGGTGGCGCCTTTTTGCGGGGCGTATACGTAGGATGCGCCGTTGCGTCCACACAAGGGGTTTGATACGTCGCAGGCAGCCGCCACTTCCACCGCGTCAAGCCGCGTGTCCCGTCCGGACATGTCCACAGACGCCAGACGGCTCAGCGCGGCGCCGCCCGGCGGCAGGTCGCGTCCCTGGCTGTCCTTGAA
>SLFT01000471.1 GCA_007124105.1 Candidatus Hydrogenedentota bacterium
CGGCGTCCATCCCGGGGGCGCGTAGCCCGCCGGTGGATTCTTGAGCAACAAGGAGCCCAGCACAACCGCCACCAGAAAGATGATGCCGAGGGTCATGAATGTGTTGAACACGCCCACCTGGGGCATGGAAAACAGATTGACGCCAAAGAGTCTGTAATAGCCGCCGTCAATCAGCGCGCGCGCCAGGGGCGCGAAGAAGAAAGCGCCGGCCCCGAATCCAGCGACGGCAAGCCCCGTAATGAGTCCGCGCTTGTCCGGGAACCATTTCACGCATGTGGCAATAGGGCATACATAGGCCATGCCGATACCAATGCCGCCCAGAATAGCGAATGTGAAGATCAGCCAGGCGAGGGCCATATTGCCCGAGAATGCGCCGGTGAATTTGGACAGGATAAGACCTGTTCCCAGGACAATGCCGCCGGTGACGCCTACAATGCGTGGTCCGAGTTTATCCTGGATGCGTCCGCCGAAAATAACCGCGAGCGCGAATGCGGCCAGCACCAGCTGCGCGGGAAGGGTTACCTGGGTCTCGCTCCAGTCTTCAAATACGCCCCGCAGCGGCGTTTGGAACACGCTCCAGATATATACAGCGCCCAGGCTGACTTGTATCACAAGCGCGCCCAGAACGATCATCCAACGGTTGGTAAGTTTTTCATCTGCCATGTTTTCAAGCCTCCCGCGCCGCGCGCAAAGCGGGCGCATCTTATTTGGTGTGATCGAGTGAATTGGAACGGGCGCCGACGCCCGGCAGGGCCGCCGGCGCCCGAAAAAACGCAAACGGAATAAACGAAGAAGAAGGGTTATTTCTTCATCAAACGGTTATGCTCTTCGATAAGCGCGTCCACAACGGTGGGGTCCGCCAGCGTGGTGGTGTCGCCCACCTGATCAATGGCGTCCTCGGCAATCTTGCGCAGGATGCGCCGCATGATTTTACCCGAACGCGTCTTCGGCAGCGCCGGAGCGAACTGAAGCACATCGGGCGCGGCGATGGGACCGATTTCGCTGCGCACGTGAACGATGAGTTCCTTGCGCAGTTCTTCGGTCGGGTCAACGCCTTCGTTGAGCGTTACATAGGCGTACAGCGCCTGGCCTTTGATGTCGTGCGGCATGGGCGCCACGGCGGCCTCGGCCACTTTCGCGTGGCTGACCAGCGCGCTTTCGACCTCGGCGGTGCCGATGCGGTGACCGGACACGTTCACGACGTCGTCAATACGGCCCATGAGCCAATAGTCGCCGTCGGCGTCTTTGCGGCAGCCGTCGCCCGAGAAGTACAAGTCGTTGTACATGGTGAAATAGGTGTCAATAAAGCGCTCGTGGTCGCCCCACATGGTGCGCATCATGCCGGGCCACGGCTTGCGGATGCAGAGTTTGCCGCCTTCATTCACGTCCACTTCGCTGCGGTCGTCGCGCAGGATAACGGGGTCAACGCCGAAGAAGGGTTTGCTCGCGCTGCCCGGTTTCAGGGTCATGCACGGCAGCGGCGTAATCATGAAGCCGCCGGTCTCGGTCTGCCACCAGGTATCCATAATCGGGCATTTTTCCTTGCCCACCACCTTGTAATACCACATCCACGCTTCCGGATTGATGGGTTCGCCCACGGAACCCAGGATGCGCAGCGAGCTGAGGTCGTATTTGTTGACGAAATCATCGCCCTTCTGGATAAGCGCGCGAATGGCGGTTGGCGCGGTGTAGAACTGGTTGCACTTGAATTTTTCGACAATGTGCCAGAAGCGCCCGGCGTCGGGATAGGTAGGTACGCCCTCGAACATGAGCGATGTGGCGCCGTTTGTCAGCGGCCCGTACACGATATAGCTGTGTCCGGTGACCCAGCCGATATCCGCGGTACACCAGTACATGTCGTCTTCGCGCAGATCGAATATATACTTATGGGTCAGCGACGTATGCAGCAGATAGCCGCCGGTGGTATGAACCACGCCCTTGGGCTTGCCAGTGGAGCCTGATGTGTAAAGGATAAACAGCGGGTCTTCGGCGTTCATCGGCTCCGCCGGGCAATCCGCGCTGGCATCTTTCATCAGGTCTTCGTACCACAGGTCGCGCCCTTCCTTCATGTCGCAGGGCTCGTCGTTGCGCTTGACCACGACACACTTCTCAATGCTCTTGGATTCGGGCTTCTCCATTGCCGCGTCGGCAATGTCCTTCAATTTGATGCTTTTGCCCGCGCGCAGCGACACATTGGACGTGATGATCATTTTGCAGGTGGCGTCTTCGGTACGCGTTGCAATGGCGTCCGCGCTGAAACCGCCAAACACGATGGAGTGAATGGCGCCAATACGCGTACAGGCCAGCATTACAATGGGCAGCTCGATAATCATGGGCAGATAGATACAAATCCGGTCGCCCTTTTTGACGCCAAGGCTTTTCAATACGTTGGCGAATTTGCAGACTTCCGTGTGCAATTCTTTATAGGTCATCCTGATAACGTCGTCTTCAGGTTCGCCCTGCCAGACCAACGCTACCTTGTTTTCCCGTTCCGTGCCAAGGTGACGGTCCAGGCAGTTCACGGAAACATTCAACTCGCCATCCTTAAACCAGGTATGCTCAATGATGCGCTTTTCCGTGTCCCAAGTGTACTCAAGCCCTTTGGTGGGCTCCTTGGACCATGCCAACGTCTTGGCCTGCTCCAGCCAGAAAGCGCTGGAATCATCGGCTACCGACGCCTCCCACATCTTCTTGTACTCATCCAAGGTCTTGATGGCGGCGTTGGCCGTGATTTCAGGCGGAGGCGGAAACTTGCGGTCTTCGGTCATCAACGAGCTGATGGCTTTCTTGTCTTCGGTCCCCATAGGTTCTCCCTTTCTTGTTGTTGTGAACTCCCGGTGGGCCAGATTACCCACCATCCATACCATGTTATACGTTACGTGAACGAAATCGTTCTTCTATTGCAAACCACGCGACATACAAACGCCACGCAGGCAATACTCCTGTACCCTTGGAACAGCAGGCGCTTACACGCTGGCCATTTGGCTACAACCGTGAACAGCCACTTTTTTTGCAAACATACAGCCCTGAAAATACTACCTACCGTTCGTTATACGCCATTGTATACGACCGCGACAGCCATTTGCAAATACTTCCCCATCGCGGGCGTTTCCCGTCACAACCCAGCGTCGCGTCAGCACTCTTTCATGGCAGCGCATTACCTCTGCGCGTCGGGGCTATTTGTGTACAGAAACACAGCGCCATAGCGAACAAAGCAATCTGTGAAACCCAGATTGCCGCATCGCGCGCGCCCTGCCGATAGTGTAAGATACTTTCTGTAAACTGACTGGACAAAGGCGGTCATCATTTGGTTCACTCTTGGTGAACAAAAAAAGCGGTCCAATGGGCCTAACCAAAAGGAGAGCAAATGATGACCCGTAAACAGTGTGCCGGATTTTTGGAACAAATTCAAGAAAATGGCGGTTCGGACGTGATGTTGGAGATGCTTCGGCTGATGGTTCAGACGGTACTTGAGGAAGGCATCACACGCCATATAGGCGCTCAGCCTTATGAGCGCGGCGTCACGCGCCGTGGTTACCGCAACGACTACAAGCCGTGCGCGGTGAAGACGCATCTTGCCGTGTTTAGTATCCCGTCTGGCTATGTGGTAAAATCTGTCAAGATAATGTGAAACGGCTCAAGAGGTATCACCGCATGGATATTCGCATCAGCAGGCACGCCAGGCGACGGTTAAAGGAGCGGAAAATTGTTTACGATGAGATTGTCGAGGCAATAAATAATCCGGATGAAATTACCCCTTCAATTAAGGAAAGGCTTAATTATCACAAAACCATAGGCAGCAAGCATCTCAAGGTGACTTGCAAAAAGGACCATGAGGGAATGGTAATTATCACTGTTGTTGACAAAAAGGTGTAGGAGCACAAAACAATGAAAATCGAATATGACGATGACGCAGATGCCCTATATATCCGCATCCAGAACAAAGAAGTCTTCCGTACGCACGAGATAGAGGAGGGTGTTAATGTTGACTTGGATGAACAGGGTGCAGTGATTGGTCTCGAAATTATTGGCGCCGCCGAGCGCTATGATCGTAATGACCTCTTTAATATTGCAACGGAGAACCTCGCATGGGAAACAGGCGCCAAAGCTGTTTGAAAAGTAATGCTGGGAATTAGTCTTCCGTATTCGCAACGATGTTTCGGGTCACGAACAAAAAAAGCAACCTTGAACTAACGCGGGCATGGCCCGCAACCCAGAAAAAGTATTTTCTGTGTATATTGTTCACGCTTTAGTGTGCGGGGCAACACACTGTACGCGAACAAGTTAGCACGCTAAAACGTGAACAACATACGATAACTTCTTTGTGTTAATGATAGAAGACGAGCGATAAGGCAATAATATGTCTACGCGCATCATGTCAACAAAGATTTTTATCCGTAAACGGCGACCCTCTTTGTCCCGTCAGTATACGGAACGATCGTAAACCATTCAAAACGAGCGCATGGAGGATTCAAAAGATGCATACGGTGTTATTTCTATTGGCGATATTTTTATTGGGGGGCTTGCCTTGTGTTGGAGAAACAGCGCGAGATTTCACTTGTTTTCAAACGTCCAGAGGCTATGAGCCCGAACTTGATATCGGGTCGGACATGGCGATTGTGTACGGCATGGGCGCCACTTTCCCGGAGCGCCTTGAAAGCTGGCGCGAGCAGGGGTATGCCGTGGGCATGATGACCGGCATCTCCTGGGGCAACTATGATGATTATTACATGACCGAGGACGGATTCAAGCGAGACGAAGTGCAGACCAACAAAGCGGGGCGGCTTTTTATGCATGGAAACAGCGAACGGGTCGGCTACAATGTGCCCACGCCTCCGTATGTGGAATACATCAAGGAGCGGGTGACGCCGGCGGTTGATCTCGGGGCGCGGGCTATTTTTCTGGAAGAACCGGAGTATTGGGCGGAATGCGGCTGGAGCGCCGCGTTCAAGGCGGAATGGCAACGGTATTATGATGAGCCCTGGGCGGCGCCCGATTCGAGTGTTGACGCCCAGTATCGCGCCAGCAAGTTGAAATATCATCTGTACTATGAGGCGCTGCGCGAAGTGAAGGAGCATATCAAGGGGCGCGCCGCCGAACAGGACCGCGTCGTGGAATGTCACGTGCCCACCCACAGCCTTATCAACTACGCCCACTGGCGCATCGTGAGTCCCATGTCGTCTTTGATGGACTTGAACGCCATGGACGGCTATATTGCGCAGGTATGGACGGGCACCTCGCGCACCCCGAACATTTATCGCGGCGTACGCAAGGAGCGCACCTTTGAAACGGCTTTTCTGGAATACGGCCAGATGCTGAGCATGGTGCGGCCCACGGGCCGCAAGGTGTGGTTCCTGGCCGACCCGATAGAAGACAATCCGAACTACAGCTGGAACAACTACAAATGGAATTATGAATGCACCATTATCGCGTCGCTGATGTGGCCGGAGGTGAGCCGTTACGAGGTGATGCCGTGGCCGAGCCGCATTTTTCAGGGCAGCTATCCGAAGGTTGACATGGACACGGTTTCGGGGGACCGGGAAGGGATTCCGTCAGAATACGCCACCCAGTTGTTGACCGTGATAAATGCGCTTAACGACATGACCCATGACGATGTGTCCCGAAAGGCCGGTACGGAAGGGGTCGGTGTGATTGTGTCGGACTCAATGATGTTCCAGCGCGCCGCGCCCCATCAAAGCGACGCGGATTTGGGTTCCTTTTATGGATTGGCGTTGCCTTTGTTGAAAGCGGGCGTACCTGTGGCGCCAGCGCAGTTGGAAACCATCACCACCCAAGGCGCGTTCGATCCGTACACCCTGCTGCTGCTCACCTATGAAGGCCAAAAACCGCTCTTGCCCGCATATCATGAACAGCTCGATGCGTGGGTGCGCCAGGGCGGCCTGCTCCTGTGCGTGGACGACCTCGCTGATCCCTATCATCACGTGAGTGAATGGTGGAACGATTTCGGAGAACGCGACGCGGCGGCCACAACAGATCTTTACGTGCGGTTGCAAGTGGACGCGGCAAACGCGGAGACGCCGCAACCGGTGGGCGCGGGGTTTGTACGCGTTATATCGGCAAGTCCGAGTAAATTGCAGCGCGACAAGGACGGCGCGCAAACCATCGTCAAAGCGGCAGAAGAATTGCTGGCGCTGAAAGATATTGATTTGGAAACGCAGCATTATTTTAGTATTCAGCGCGGTCCTTATCTGGCCGCCTCGGTATTAGACGAGTCCGTTTCCGATGCGCCATTGGTTTTGACAGGCGATTTCATTGATCTTTTCGACCCCATGCTGCCCATCGTGAAGGAACGAACGTTGAACGCCAATGAACGGACGTTGTTATATGACATTGACTGGGCGCGGGCGCGGGGGATTACGGCTTCCGTACTGGCCGCCGCCGCGCGCGTCCGTGACGAACGCGCGCAAGACGATTCGTTGCGCTTCGTCGTACGCGGCCCCGCAAATACGACGGGGCGTGCGCGAGTGTTGCTGCCAGGGAAGCCTGTTGCCGTCAATACAACCCCGGAAATTGAAGTGGAACAGGAATGGCACGAAGCAAGCGGTACGCTATGGTTGTCTTTCCCGAATATTGCCAGGCAGATACAGGTTGACATTATATTCTGAGCATTCCTGTGTTGGCCACGAAATACTGAAAAAACGACTGCTTCGCGTCTGCGTTATCAGGAGCAACCCTCCCTATGGCGATTATCAGCGGGCTGTGTTATAATGCGGCTTGTTTAGCGGGAGTTCCCGTTTCTAACGAATATGTGCGCCTGTTTCAGCGTTGCAACAAATGAACAACGAGCATATAAGCGGTATGTCCCACCTGGTTTCCCCGAAAGGCCGCGCGTTGCCGCCGTGGTTGCGACGCGCATGGCCCGCTTCGAGCGATGTCGCGCGGGTGCGCGATGTGTTGTCCGATTTATCGTTGAACACGGTTTGCCGCAGCGCGCAGTGTCCCAACCAGGGCGAATGCTGGCGACGCGGGACGGCCACCTTTATGATCCTGGGCGATGTATGTACCCGCGACTGCGCCTTTTGCGGCGTGGCGTCGGGAACGCCGCCGCCCCCTGATCCCGGCGAGCCGGCGCGTCTTGCCGAAGCGGCGCATCGTCTGGGCCTGCGCCATCTAGTGGTAACGACAGTGACCCGCGACGATTTGCCCGACGGCGGCGCCGGACATTTCGTTGCCGTGGTAAAGGCCGTGCGCGCGCGTTGTCCCGACGCGAAGATTGAAGTGCTGACATCGGATTTCGGGGGCGACATGGACGCGGTGGTTCGTGTGGCCGAAGCCGCGCCTGATGTGTTCGGTCACAACATTGAAACGGTGGCGCGGCTGCATGCGCCATTGCGCGACCCGCGCGCGTCCTACGAGCGCAGCCTGGCGGTGTTGCGTTGCGCCCGAGAGGCGTTGTCCGCGGCGCATCATGTCAAGTCGGGATTGATGGTGGGCTGCGGCGAAAAGGAAGACGAAGTGGTTGCGGCCCTGCGTGACTTGCGCGCGGCGGGTTGCGACGCCGTTACTATCGGTCAATACCTGAAACCGGCGGGCAACCGCGCCGAAGTACAGGAATTTGTTGCGCCCGAACAGTTTGGCCGTTATGAACAAATTGCGTATGATTTGGGCTTTGCTTTTGCCATGGCGGGGCCTTTTGTGCGCAGTTCATACCATGCCGACGCGCTGACTGATGCGGGCCGGCCCGAGTAAGCAATGCGCTCTGTATGCGTTTCAGGTCTTTAATAAGGTATCATTACGGAAAGGTGGCATAATGGCAACACTAATGGAAGTTCCATTGCCTGACATGGGCAATGACGACAAGAAGATTGAAGCGGTGGTTTCGTTCTGGCCTGTCGCCGTGGGCGATTGTCTGGCGGCGGGCGACGATCTGCTGGAGGTCGTAACGGACAAGGCGAACTTTGTGGTGGCCTGTCCACGAGCAGGCCTGCTGCGCGAACAACGCGTTCGTGAAGACGACCGTGTGCGCGTGGGCGATGTGGTTGCTGTTATCGAAACGGTGTGAAGCGCGCGCTAACGCGTACATAATATACAAAGCGAAGAAAGAAGGCACAGATGGAAATTGGCGTAGGCGTAATCGGCGCCGGCACAGTCGGCGGCGGTGTAATAGAGATGTTATCGGCAAATACCGGCGTGATCGCGGACAAGACAGGCGCTCGGGTGACATTGCGGCATGTGGCCGAGTTGAATCAGGAACTGTTGCGCGAGTTTGATCTTGACGGCGTGACTGTGAGCGACGACGCGCAGGCGCTTATCTCTGATCCGCGGGTACAGGTGGTATGCGAGTTGATTGGCGGCGTGGAACCGGCCAGAACTTTTATTCTCGCGGCGCTGAACGCCGGGAAGAACGTGGTTACGGCGAATAAGATGCTGGTGGCGAAACATGGCGAGGAGTTGTCAGAGGCCGCCGCGCGCAATGGCGTTGAACTGCGTTTTGAAGCCGCGGTGGCGGGCGCGGTGCCTATTATCAAGGCGTTGCGCGAAGGGCTTGCGGCCAACCATATCCACGCTATTCACGGGATACTCAACGGCACCGCCAATTATATTTTGAGCCGCATGACCTACGAGGGCCTGGAGTTCCAGGAAACCCTTGACCAGGCCATTGCGCACGGATTCGCCGAGACGCCGCCGGACCTGGACATTCAAGGACATGACACGGCGCACAAGTGCCAGATATTGGCGTCGTTGGCTTACAGTACGCGCGTCTCCCTTGACGCCATCCCCGTGGAAGGCATTACGGCGATCACCCATCTTGATGTGGCGTATGCCCGGGAGATGGGTTATATTATCAAGTTGCTCGCGATTATCCGCAAAGTGGAGGGCGAGATCGAGGCCCGTGTACATCCGACGCTGGTGCCCGAAACGCATCTGCTTGCCTCGGTGCGCAACGAATTCAACGCGGTGCATGTGCAAAGCGATTGCGCGGACGCCACGTTGTACTACGGTCGCGGCGCGGGACGCATGCCC
>SLFT01000018.1 GCA_007124105.1 Candidatus Hydrogenedentota bacterium
AGCGGCGGCATGATTGTGCTGGATGAAGACGACTGCATGGTGGATGTGGCCAAATTCTTCATGGCCTTCTGCCAGGACGAATCGTGCGGCAAATGCGCGCCATGTCGCGAGGGCACGAAACGGATGCTGGAGATACTCGAGCGCATCACCGAAGGCAAAGGCGAAGCGAGCGACCTCGAGCGTCTCGAGCGGCTCGCCGCGCTCGCGCAGAAGGCGTCGTTGTGCGGGCTGGGTAGGGCCGCGCCCAACCCGGTGTTGAGCACCTTGCGCCGGTTCCGCGACGAGTACGCGGCGCATGTAGAGGACAAGACCTGTCCAGCGCACAAGTGCAAGGCGCTGATGCGCTACGAGATTCTGGCGGACAAATGCGTGGGATGCCGTATGTGCGCGCGCAACTGTCCGGCGGAATGTATTGCGGGCGAACGCAAAGCGCCCCATGAAATAGACCAGGCGCGATGCATCAAATGTGGACGCTGTTTCGAGGTGTGCCGCTTTGACGCGGTGGCGCGTCTGTAAGTTTTGTATGTTGTTCACGCTTTAGCGTGCCGGAGTTAAAAACAGAACCTCAGGTATATATACTCGCCCCGGCACGCTGAAGCGCGAACGACATACGTAATGAAGAGCACGCTAAAGCGCGAACAACATACGAAAGCAAATAAGTTTCTGGTTGCGGGAAGACACCGCAGTGTAAAGGTATGAAATTATGACGTCAGAAACAATGGTCACCCTCACGATAGACGGCAACGAAGTGTCGGCGCCGGCGGGGTCAACGATTATGGAAGCGGCGGAATCAACGCTGGGCATTCGCATCCCGCGCCTGTGTTATCACCCCGACCTGAGTATGCAGGGCTCGTGCCGGGTTTGCATTGTCGAGGTGAAGGATGTGCCGTACTACATGGCCTCGTGCGCGGTGAAGATTGCGCCGGGCATGGAAGTGCGGACAAACAGCCCGGCCATTCGCGAGGCGCGGCGCGACATCGTCGAATTGCTGCTGGACAACCATCCCCGGGCATGTTTGACCTGCGAACGGGACGGCAATTGCGAGTTGCAGAACGTCGCATACGCGTCCGGTGTGCGTGAGCGCCTTTTTGACGGCGAGCGCAAGCGGTTTCCCATCGAGACGGACAACGTGGCGGTGAACCGCAACCAGGAGAAGTGCATTTTATGCGGACGCTGTGTGCGCACCTGCGCCGAGGTGCAGGGCGTCCACAACCTGAGCCAGCAGGGACGGGGTTTCACCACCGAAGTGGCGCCGGCCCATGGATGTCGCATGGACGACTCGGTATGCATCCAGTGCGGCCAGTGCATCAACGCCTGTCCCACGGCGGCGTTCACGGAGCACAGTTTCACCGACGATGTCTGGCGGGCCATCGCCGACCCGGAGACGCATGTGGTGGCGCAGACAGCGCCGGCCATTCGCGCGACCATCGGCGAGGGGTTCGGCATGAAGCCGGGCACGCCCGCCGCCGGACAGATGGTGACGGCGTTGCGGCGTCTTGGCTTTGATCGCGTGTTTGACACCAATTTCGCCGCCGACCTGACGATAGTGGAGGAGGCGACGGAACTGCTGCGCCGCATGGAGGGGGCCGGACCATTGCCGTTGCTTACCAGCTGTTCGCCGGGCTGGGTCAACTTTCTGGAGAAGTTTTATCCTGAACTGATCCCGTACGCGTCCAGCTGCCGTTCGCCCATGTCCATGATGTCGTCTTTGTTGAAGACCTGGTACGCCGAGCGACACGGTCTGGACCCGAAGAAAGTATTTGTGGTGGGGGTGATGCCCTGCACGGCAAAGAAATACGAGTCGCGCCGTCCAGAATTCATGAGCGCGGACGGTGTTCCGGATACGGACGCGGTGATTACGACGCGCGAGCTGATCTGGATGATCAAGAACTATGGGATTGACCTGGCGCATCTTCCCGAGGACGACTTTGACTCGCCCCTGGGCGAATCGTCGGGCGCGGGGGATATCTTCGGCACGACCGGCGGCGTGATGGAGGCGGCGCTGCGCATGGCGGTGGAGAAACTGACGGGCGCGCCGCCGGCGTCGCTGGAGTTTACCGAGGTGCGCGCCGTGGAAGGGCTGCGCGAGCGTGAACTGAAGGTGACGGACGCGCTTACGCTGCGCGTGGGCGTGGCCAACGGCCTTACCAACGCCCGACAGCTGCTGGACGCGGTGGTCAACCAGGAGAAGACTTTTCATGTGATTGAGATAATGGCCTGTCCCGGCGGCTGCATCGGCGGCGGCGGCCAGCCCTATCCGCCGCGGGGCTACCGCATTTTTGACAAGCGGCTGCTTGCCGAACGGGCAAGCGCGTTGTACGCCATTGACCAGAAAAAGAAACTGCGCAGTTCAAATCATAACCCGGCGATACAGGCATTGTACAAGGAGTTTCTGGGCGCGCCGGGCAGCGACAAGGCCCATAAACTGTTGCATACCCATTACACGCCCAGGCTGCCGAGAGGGATACGCTGATGACTACTGTGGCAATAAAAGATACCGATAACCGGGACGCGGTGCGGCGCAAGAGTATTGAAGCGCTGACGCCGGAAATTGTGGCGTACATAGACGAATGCGCGCGCGATGAACATCCGCACAGCCGACTGATTGGCGCGCTGCACAAGGTACAGGCGCATTTCGGTTATCTGGGCGCGGAACAGCTCGATGCGGTGGCGCAGCTGTTGCAGGTTCCCGCGGCAAAGGTGACCGGCGTGGCCACCTTTTACCATTTCTTCCGGCTCGAACCGCGCGGCAAATTTGTGATTAGCGTGTGCCTGGGCACGGCCTGTTACGTGAAGGGCGCGGAACGGGTGGCGGAGCGCCTGCAAGAGGAACTGGGCATACAGTACGGCGAAACGACCTCTGACGGCATGTTCTCGCTCGAAGGAACGCGTTGTCTTGGCGCCTGCGGCCTCGCGCCGGTGGTCATGGTGGAGGACCAGATATTCGGCGACATGACCGCCGACCAGGTGCCCGCGCTGTTGGAAAAGTATATGAAGATGAGCGAGACGTAAACGGGCCAGGCCGCGTTCAGGCGCGCGTCACGGCGAGGATGGCGGCGGCGCGCTCGGCGATATTGACCAGATGGTCGCCCACGCGTTCGAGATGGCCAAGCGCGTCAAGGAACACGACGCTGCCCTGTACACTGATGCGGCCCGCATTCAGCCGTTCCACCTCGTCTTCGGTGACTTTCGTGAGCGCCCGCGCCAGGTCTTTTTCCGCGTTAATGGCGTCCTGCGCGGCATGCGGGTCAATACCCTTCAATACGCGGTAGATGGCGTCGAATTGCGTGTTGAGACAGGCGCGAATCTCCTTGATGGACAGGACGGCCTCAGGCGTAAGGGTATGCTCGATTGCCTTGAGGGTTTCGCTTATTTTTACCAGCGATTCCGCGTGATCGCCAAGACGTTCCGCGTCGTTAATCACATGGATAAGCGCGGGGATTATCTCGGACTGTTCAGGGGTTGTGTCGCCTTGCGACAACAGCACGAGATATTCAATGATCTCCTTTTGCAGGCGGTCAATAATCTGTTCCCGTTTTATGACAGAGCCGGCAAGCGACGCGGGACCGTTGCACAACAGTTCGCAACTTTCGTCCATGGACTTTTCGCCCTTGCGAATCATGAAGATCAGTTCGTTGACGGCCTGCGCCAGCCCAATGGCGGGTGATTTCAACAAATTGGGATCGAGATACTGCAATACGGTTTCCTGTTCACTGTCGGCGGGGGGGATGACCCATTGACAAAATCGGGCGAGCGCGGTGGTAAAGGGCAGGAATACGAGCACGTTTATGAGGTTGAAGAAGGTGTGCGAGTTGGCCGCATGGCGCACCAGGTTTTCCGGATGCGAAGAAAAGACCTCTCCAGGCGTGAGCCAGTCTACAAAGCCCAGAAATAGCGGCTGTTCGCCCCAGAACGGCACATAGAACAGCACGTACATGATTGCCGCGCCAAACAAATTGAAGCAGCTGTGGGCCAGCGCAACGCGCTTTGCGTCGCGATTGGCGTTGACGGCAGCAAGGTTCGCGGTGATGGTTGTGCCGATATTGTCGCCAAGGATAAGCGGGACGGCCGTATAGAAGTTAATGATGCCCTGGCTGCACAGGGCGAGTACGATGCCGATGGTTGCGGAACTGGACTGAATCATGCAGGTGGCGAGGGTTCCGATGACGATGCACATTAACACGGGGCCGAAGGGCATCATGCCGCTTTCGCCCAGGGGTGTGCAATCGAACCAGGCAAACCACGAGATAAACGCCGGGCTATACCGCAGTGGTTTCAGGATATCGGACATGGTCATCATGCCGAGGAACAACAGCCCGAAACCAAGAATTGATTCGCCAATAGCCTTCTGGCGCGGTTCTCTTAATAGCGTAGCCAGCAGGAATCCTGCCACAATCGCCGGATAAGCGAGCGAATCAAGTCGAAACGCGATCAGCTGCGCTGTAAATGTTGTGCCGACATTGGCGCCGAATACCACGCCGATTCCCTGTGCCAGCGTCAGCATGCCCGCATTGACAAAGCCTATCAGCATGACGGTTGTCGCGCTGGACGACTGCACCATGGCCGTTACCGCCGCGCCTGTCAGAACGCCGAGGAACCGATTGCGGGTCATCAGTTGCAAGGCAGTGCGCAGATGTCTGTCCGCCATGCGTTGGAGTCCCCGGGACATAATGGTCATACCGAAAATGAAGATGGTCAACCCGCCAAGCAATATGGTGAACAAGTGAATTTTGTTCATTGCCATGGCCTCAAACTCGATGAGCGCGACGTCGAATCGTTCCCGTGGCGTGATATCATGGCGATTATCGTTGATCTGCACGGAGCAGAAGTGGCGCTTCACGTCGCCGCCCATTTTCCATGAGGTGACGGCGCGCCCCTGCGCGTCGCTGATTACGCGGGTTTCGCCGACACTGCTGTCGCTGCCCGCGCCGCCTTCTACACTGAAGAATACCTCGACGCCCTGCGCGGGAGCGCCGTCGGCATTGCGCAGTTCCAGGCCGATTTCCTCAATGACCCCGTGTGTGGTGGTTTCCAAATCGCCCCCTATCCGGCGTACCCCGGAAACAGCGCGCAGCCGGATGGGCTTTACTTCCGGATGGTCCGGCGTCGAGGCAATGATCCACACGTCGCCGCACCATTGCCCGAGGCGCAAGCGCGCCAGCGCCGCGCCCCCCGCATCTGTGCGGGTTTCGTAAGCCATCCCCTCATTATCAACAAAACGGGCCTCTGTTTGTGGGTTTTCAACTTCAAAACGTAGCCGGGCATTGGGTACGGGATGCCGCCCCCCCTTGCCGCCCAGCAGGCCGGGCTCGACAGGTCCCTCGAGGACAACCTGGAAAGGGTAGCGCAGCGTTTCCCCTTGAAAGTCGGCTTGTCCATCGCCTGAAGCGTATTTGTCGGGAACCAATCGTTCAGGGTGAGGCGAGGCGGCGCGATTACAACTGACTGCAAGCAGCGATAACGCACAAACGAGTACAACACGCGTCAAAGCATAAGCACTTGTGTATCTCATAATCCCTCTGTTGCCGTTACAGACAAAACGTAGAGTGCGCATCCTTTGTAACTGTCTGTCGCTACCGGCTTCCGCGCCAAAGTCGTAAGAAGCAAATGCCCCGTTCATGAGGCTTTTATCTACCATCATAAACGATAACCTCTCAGGTTATCCGCTTATAATGATGGCAGAGAGGTGTTAATGTAATGTTAGAAACAGGTTTTATTGCTGCAAGAAGAAAAGCGGCGTTTTGTGCGTCGGCGGGAGCGGTTTCCGAGTAAATCAACAGGGTCTGAAGCGTGAACAACATACCAGGCGTCACGGCAGTCGGTCCCTATTTGCTCAGCAGCATTTGGCGCAACAGCTGGATTAACTGTGAACGACGGCGAGTATGTCTGCCGCGCGTTCGGCGATGTTTACCAGGTGATCGCCCACGCGTTCGAGATGGCCGAGGGCGTCAAGGAACACAACGCTTCCCTGCACACTGACGCGGCCCTCGTCGAGCCGCTTTACCTTGCCTTCCGTGGCTCGCTGGATGACGTGGTCGAGTTCTTTGGCCGCGTCAATGGCGTTTTGCGCCGCGTGGGGGTCTATGCCTTTCAGCACACGGTAAATGGCGTCGAACTGCCTGTTCAGGCAACTGCGGATATCCCTGATGGCCTGGACGGCCTCCGGGGTCAGCGTATGCTCGATGGCTTTGAAGGTAGCGTTGATCTTTACCAGCGATTCGGCGTGATCGCCGAGGCGTTCGGCGTCGTTAATGACGTGGATCATGGCGGGGATGATTTCGGATTGTTCGGGCGTGGTGTCTTCCCTGGACAATTGCACCAGATACTCGATGATCTCCTTTTGCAGGCGGTCAATAACGATTTCCCGTTTCATAACGGATTCTGTTAATGACTGTGGGCCGCCACAGAGTAGTTCACAGCTTTCGTCCATGGACTTTTCACCTCGGCGAATCATGAAGATGAGTTCGTTTACCGCCTGGGTCAAGGCAAGAGCGGGCGACTGCAGCAGTTTAGGTTCAAGATATTCGAGCACGGATTCTTTCTCGGATTCCCCTATGGGGATGACCCACTGGCAGAAACGGGCGAGATAAACAGTGAAAGGCAAGAACACGATGACATTGACCACGTTAAACAATGTGTGTGAATTTGCGACGTGGCGCAACAGATTCTCCGGATTGGCGGCAAAGACATCGCCCGGCGTAAGCCAGTTTACCAGGCCCAGGAATATGGGTTGTCCCGCCCACAGGGGCACATAGAAGAGGAAGAGCATGTATGACACGCCGAAGAGGTTGAAGCAGGTGTGGGCCAGCGCCACGCGCTTGCCGTCGCGGTTGGCGTTCAGGGACGCGAGAATTGCCACTATCGTGCTGCCAATGTTGTCTCCGAGAATGAGCGGTACGGCTGTGTGGAAATTGATGATGCCCTGGCTGCACAAGGCGAGCGTGATGCCGATGGTGGCCGAGCTGGACTGTACCAGACATGTCGTGACGGTGCCTATTACAACGCACATGATCACGGGTCCCAGGGGCATCATGCCGCTTCCGTTTCCTGGCGCGCAGTCGAACCAGGAGAACCACGCGATGAACTCGGGGCTGTAGCGCAGCGGCTGGAGGATGTCGGACATCATCATCATCCCGAGAAAAAGAAGACCAAAACCAAGCAGCGATTCACCGCCGGCTTTGAGCGTGGGGCGCTTGAGCGCCATTGCCATAAGGAGTCCCACTGCAATGGCGGGATAGGAGATGGCATACAGGTCAAATGCGAGGAGCTGGGCCGTCATGGTTGTGCCGATATTGGCGCCAAACACCACGCCGATACACTGCGCCAGTGTGAGCATGCCCGCGTTTACAAAGCCTATCAACATGACCGTGGTGGCGGCCGAAGATTGGATGAGTCCGGTTACACCCGCGCCGGTGAGCACTCCCATGAACCTGTTGCGCGTCATTAGCTGCAGGGCGGCGCGCAGACGTTTGTCGGCCATCCGTTGCAGTCCCCGCGACATGGTGGTCATGCCCAGAATGAACACGCCCAGTCCGCCCAGCAGGATGGTGAGCAGCTGCCGCTTGTTCATGGCCATGGACTCGAATTCGAGAAGGAGTACGTCAAAACGTTCGTTCGGCGCCAGGTTGGGGCGTTTGTCGCTTATCTGTACCGCGCAGAAGTGACGCCGCACCTCGGCGCCCATCCTCCAGGACGTAACGGCTCGCCCCTCTTCGTCGGTGATGACGCGGTTCTTTTTGACGGCGCCGTCTGTGTCGCCATGCAGCTGGAAAAACACTTCAACGCCTTGCGCCGGCGAACCGTCAAGGTTTCGCAATACCACGCCGACATCCTCGATAACGCCGCCAGTGACGGTTTCCAGGTCTTCCCCGATGCGTTGCATACCGGAGATTGCGCGCAGGCGCACCGGGGCAATGTCGGAATGTTCAGGCGCTGATGCGATGATCCAGACATCGCCGCACCAGGCGCCCAGACGCAATTGCGCCATTGCCGCCCCGCCGGCGTTGGTGCGCGTTTCCAGGGTGGGGGCGTCATTGGCGGTAAAGCGCGCGCCTGTTTCGGGTTCCTCGACTTCGAAAAGGATTACAGTATTGGGTACGGGACGGCGTCGTCCCTCGCCGCCAAGCAACCCCGGTTCCATTGGTCCCTCGAGTAGTACCTGGAAAGGATAGGGAAGTGTTTCGGCCTGGAAATCAGCTTGTCCGTTGCCCGAAGCGTAGGGGTCGGGTATGAGACGGTCAGGCGCGGGCGGCGCGGCCTGTTGACAGCCGGCGGCAACGATAAGCAGTCCGAACGCAAGCCCAACGTATAAAGGGTACGTAATGTTTCTGTGTCTCATGAAACCTCTGTTGTTACTGACAAGGGGGGCGGGCATCTACGCGCTGCCGGCAAGGGACACAAACACGCATTCAAGCGCCATTGAAGACTTCCTGAAACAATATGATGCCTAGAAAATGTTAGCGTAACGTTAGGAACAATTAAGAATCAGGCTGCGCTATTTGGCGGCTTCGTATTGCTCCGGATTGCGACAATTCCGGGTAGAATATTAGGCTTCCTGATCCCGGCTGGGGTTTGAGGTGATTTATCGAAATCGGGATTGGCACTGTTTGACTAAACAGGCGGCGCTGTCCCTGATGGACCGTATTGACCATATTGACGGCATGGACGGATGCCCGTCTACATTGACGCGCATCGCTTGATGTCTACGACGTTTAGTCCAGCGAATGATGACGCATTGCGATTCGTCAAAGATTCATGGTTGGCGTAGTGATCGTTTGCTAATTTGTTATTTGGAATTTGAGTCTTAATTGTTTATCAAGCCCTTTGTTGGCTATACTCTATCAAGAGCGGTTTCTTGTATAGAGGGCGCTTTGCACGTATCAACGCCTGTAGAGAGGAAAGTCTTGTGACCTTAGCAATCGCAC
>SLFT01000274.1 GCA_007124105.1 Candidatus Hydrogenedentota bacterium
CGCCCTGGGGTTTGCAGTGAAACCCCGAGACTGATTGTAAGGTCAGAATAGTGGATATGTAAACGGTAAAATTAAAGGCAGAAGTTATGATTAGAAGCGCCGCTACAGCGGTATTCATAGCATTAGCGATACAGATATTCACCGTGGGCATTCTGGCGCCCCGGTTGCCGCGCGAGGTCTGCCGTCCGGGCATTCAGGTAGAGGAGACGTTTACCCTGTCCGCTGTGCCCGTGTTGCGCCTCGTCAATACCGACGGCGCAGTGCGTATACAGACAAATCCCACGCAACGAGACATCCAGGTTACCGCTCGTGTACGAGCCTATACCACCGGCGGCGAAGCGCTTGCGATGGCGGAGGCTTATATACCAACATTGTTCGATATAAAAGAATCTCCGGACATGATTGTCATTGTAACCGAGCCGGGCGTACGCCCTGATCCGGTGGACTTACGCGTGGACTACACGCTTGCGCTGCCGCCGGGTATGGATATTGCCATTGACGTGGCCAACGGCAATGTGTGGATTGCTGAGGGGTGCAACAACATATCCGTGGAGGGCAACAACTCTGATATAGAGGTTGTACGACCGTCGGGCGCGGTGAGCATCAAGACCATAAATGGACGTATTCGCGCTTCTGAATGCGCGTCGGACACCACACTCGAGACTGTAAACGGCAGCATTCAGGCCACGTTGACGGGCGGCGCGCTCCAGGCGTCCACCATCACCGGCGGTATTGTGGCGACCCTGCTCGCGCAATCGGTGGAGGCGTGTGACTTGACCTCGCTGAATGGAAGTATTACACTGGTTATGTCGGACCAACATGCCGCAGATATTAATGCGGCTACAGAACGCGGGTTGGTCCGTACCGAAATGGCCATGGAACTGGAGCGCGGCATTCAGCGGCGCCGTATGATTCATGGTATAATCGGTACAGGCGACACCATGGTAGCGGTGAACTCCATGAACGGAGACATCGTGATACAAAGGAGTGCTACATGACCAGAGCAGCCGTAATAACTGCCCCTGCGGGACTGGTAAACGATGCCAGTCTGGAACAACTCGACGACATCACGCTGGTGCGTCGGTCTCAAAAAGGCGATCGCGATGCCTTTTCGCAACTTGTGAAGCGACATCAACATCTCGTATATAACGTTTCCTATCGGTTCATGCGCGATGCCGTTCAGGCAGAGGACATGGCGCAGGAGGCTTTTCTCAAGGCCTTTCGTTTGCTGAAAGGGTTTCGCGGCGATTGTAGTTTTACCACGTGGATGTATCGGGTTACGTCGAGCGTGTGTCTTACAGAGCTTGCGCGACGCAAACGGCGCGGCGAGGTTACGCTACATCATGAAGCCGGCAATAAGTTGAGCGCCCCGCAGACAGCGCCCGAGGAAACGGACCTCAAAGAACAGATTCGCCGATGCGTTAGCTATCTGTCGGACCGGTACGCCACCATTATCACTCTGTATTACCTGAACGGTTCCTCTTATGATGAAATAGCGCAAGTAATGGATGTGCCGTTGGGCACATTGAAAACATGGATGTTTCGCGCGCGCAAACAACTGCGGCGCATTGTTGAAAAGGAAGTGTTTTCGAATGAATGAATTGCTCAAGCATAAAAACGCCCTTGACGCCCTTATCAACGAGGCGCTGTCCGATGAGCCTTTCCTGAAAGCGCCCATCACCCTGCAGCGTGGCGTTGAGGCGCGGCTGCGCATTGCCGCGTTGCGCGACCGTGAGAAGAAGCGGTTTGCCATTTCCATGGCTACGCTTGCGCTTCTTTTCGTGGCCGGATTTATCGCCGCCGCCGTGCTTGTATGGTTCACTAAACTTAGTTTTCTTTACACCGAAGGCGTTTCAGGCGGCAAGGGGCAATTTGACTATTACATTACCGCGATGACCATGGCCTTAGCCAGTTATCAGGGCGCTTACTCGCTTATTATGAGCCTCGTGCTCGCGGTCGGCGCGGGCATTGTCGCTCTTGCCATGCAGGTGCATAAGTTTATTTTTACCGATTGACAGGAGCGCATAGTTGGTCTGCCTTAACGGTGTCTGAAGAACGGTATTATGTGCATTACCAATGTGGTATGAGCGCTTGGGTTGGATTTGTGGGCAAGGGTATAAGTTAGAGATATTGGAAACGCCGACATCCCTGCAGACAAGGATGTCGGCGTTTATTTTGGTGATGGAGGCGCGCTATATTGTTTTCAACCTGGCGATACACCTTGGATTAGATCGGGGCGAATGTATGGAAGGGCGGAAAGCATCCTTTTCCCGCATATCTACCAACTTCTGCGGCAGGCCTGCGATTTGCGGATAGCAGAAACTGAAACAACACCACAATCTGTTGGAGCCTTTTCTATATGAATAAGACCGGCAATTCCCTGTTGCGTCTAGCCATAACCGTGCTGGTTGGCGGGGCAATTTTGTTTTTGTCACTAGCCTTTTCTATTGTTCTGATTGCCCGTCGAGAACCACCGCCGCAGGTCACGCCGGCGGAATCGTCCCTAACGGTTGAAGTGGCGCGCATGGTGCCTGAAGATGTTCCCATGGTGATTGTCGGGCATGGCGAGGCCGTGTCCGTAGAAGTGACGCGTGTGTCGCCAGAGATAGCCGGTAATGTGACACGGATTCATGAACGGCTTTTCGTAGGTGAGGTGATACCGGCGGGTGAAACGCTTTTTGAGGTTGATCCAACGGATTATCAGGTGGCGGCTACCCAGGCGCAAGCGCGGCTTGCCCAGGCGCGCAGCAGTCTGGAAGCGCTGCGCGCGCAGTACATTTCGGATCGTAATCGGCTTGAAACGCTTGGACGCAACCGCGATCTTGCGCGCAACGAATTTCATCGGGTACGAGACCTGTTCGAGACAGAAGCCGTGGGCGCGCTGGCGAATGTGGAGCGGACCGAGTTGGTCTATAATCAGGCGCGCGACGCCCATGATTTGATGACCCAGAACGTGACCCTGTATCCGATGCGTATTGCGGAAGCCGAGCAGGGTGTGGCGGCTGCTGAAGCGGCGCTGCAACTTGCAGAGACCAACCTTGAGCGCACAGCTATCAAAACCCATTATGACGCGCGCATTCAGGAAAAGCAGTTGGAACAGGGGCAGTATGTTTCGCCAGGCGCGTCCGTGTTAACCCTCGTCAATGATTCAATACTCGAAATTATTGTGCCGCTTGACAGCCATGACGCGCGTGATGCATTGCGATTTCTTGAAACGACTCCCGACTCCCCGGAGAGTTCCTGGTTTGGCGCGTTGGAACAGGTTGACTGTCGTATTTTCTGGACCGAAGCGCCCGACTCCCATTACTGGACGGGTCGGTTGGACCGTATACTTGCCTTCAACCAGGATACACGCACAATAACCGCCGCCATTCGTATTGAGGCGGCCGAGGCGCGCTCAACTCCGCCGCGTCTGCCGCTGGTCGCCGGCATGTTCTGTCGTGTGGAGATTCCGGGAAGGATCATGGAACAGGTTTATCGGTTGCCGCGGTGGTGTGTTACTTTTGCGAATGAGGTGTTTGTGGTGGAGAACGGACGACTGATGCCGCGGGTGGTGCAGGTGCTTCGCACACAGCGCGATCAGGCCTTTATCCACGAGGGCCTGGATGCTAATGATCTCGTGATCATCACGCGCCTCACCGACCCCTTGCCGAACATGCGGGTTGACTACGATGAAGACGTAATCATGCCGAGTACGCAGTTACAGCCGTCACGCACCGGCGCACGAAGGGGTGATGCGTCATGAGGGGCATTATAAGCGCTTTCGCACGCAACCGCGTGTTTGCGAATATCCTGCTTATACTCATCGTGTTTGCAGGTATGCTCGCGGCGCGTCTCATGGTGCGCGAAACCTTCCCCGATTTTTCCCTCGAAATCATAACGGTAACCGTGCCCTGGCCCGGGGCCGACCCTGAAGAGGTGGAGGAAGGCATCTGCATCAAGTTGGAGCAGGCCATTCTCGGCATTCCGGGCATCCGTCAATACAACACAATTGCGGCCGAGGATATGGGAACGCTGGTTGTCCAGCTGCAGGACGACTACGACATGATGTTCGTGAAAGATCGTGTGCGCAACGCCGTGGACGCGATCTCCACGTTTCCGCCGGATGCGGAACGTCCCATTACCGAGGAGATGCTGTTGCGCACAGAGGTGATTATGCTGTCGCTCTACGGCGACCATCTTACCGAGCGTCAGTTGAAGGAATGGGCGCAGCTTATTCGGGAGGATATACTGGCGTTGCCCGGCGTGTCGCAGACAGAAGTGCTGGCGGCGCGTCCCTACGAGATCAGTATTGAGGTGTCCGAAGAGCGGCTGCGTGAATACGGCCTCACTTTCAGCGATATTGTCGGTGTTGTGCGCGCAAACAGCTACAACTTTCCCGGCGGCGTCATGCGCACCGCAGGCGAGGAGATACGGCTGCGCACACTGGGCCGCAATTATACGGGGGCGGATTTCGCGAATATCATCGCACTGGCCCGGCCTGACGGTGAGACGATCACGCTGGACCGCATTGCCGACATTCATGACGACTTTGACGAGGACGCCTTGTTCTCGCGCTTCAACGGACACCGATGCGTCACGGTTATGGTGCAGAAGACCTCGGAGGAAGATACGCTTGCCATAGACCGGGTGGTGCGCGAATACATCGTCGAGAAACAGGCCGTGTTGCCCGATGGCGTCTATATTGAGCCGTGGGGCGGGTTTACGGATATCCTGGAATCTCGGCTGCGCCTGCTTACGCGCAACGGCACTATCGGCATCATGATTGTCTTCGCGTTGCTCTGGCTGTTTCTGGATATTCGCCTCAGTTTCTGGGCGGGCATGGGACTGCCCATCTCGATTGCGGGAGCGTTGGCAGTCATGTGGCTTGTCGGTGCAACGCTGAACATGATCAGCCTCTTCGGCCTGATCATGGTTATCGGCATTATCGTTGACGACGCCATTGTGGTGGGCGAGGCGATCTATGTAGCCCGCAAGAACGGCGCGCCGCAGTTGCAGGCCGCCGTGGATGGCGTTATGGAGGTTGGCATGCCGGTGATCGCGGCGGTGGTCACAAGTATCGTGGCCTTTGCGCCGCTTCTTTTTGTGGGTGGCATTATGGGCAAGTTCATCTTCCAGTTGCCTGTGGTGGTGATTGCCTGCCTGACCATCTCGCTTGTCGAATGCCTGATTTTGCTGCCTGCCCATCTTAATCATCTGCCCCATCCTGATCAACCGTTGCGCGGACGAAACCGAGCGGCCCGTTTCGGTCGCGCCTTTCATTATCGGGTGAACGCCGCGCTGGAAGCGTTTGTCGCGCGGGTCTACACGCCGGCGCTGATGCTTGCCATACGCTGGCGCTATATCACCCTGTGCGTTGCCATCGCCCTTATGATCGTCATGGGCGGCATCGTGGGCGGCGGCATGGTACGGTTTCAGCTTTTCCAGGATCTGGACAGCGACGTGCTCACCGCCCGCATCGAATTCCCCAACGGTACGCCCCTGGATGTAACCGAGGCGGCGGTTGCCCATCTGGAACAGGCCATGGAAGCGGTGGCCGCCGACACGCCCAGTGTGACGGGAGAGCCGCTGCTCAAGAACATTTACTCGCTGGTGGGTTCTGAGATAGACCCCTATGGGACGGCGCGGGGCAGTCATGTAGGCGGCGTTCGCGTGGAGATTGTCTCATCGGAACATCGCGATGCGACCAGCTTCGACCTTATGGCGGCGTGGGAACGTGAAGTCGGCACGGTGCCCGGCGTGATTGCCCTTACCATAGAAGGAATGCGAACTGGTCCACCGGGTGCGCCCATTGAATTGTGGTTGCGCGGCCGCAACCTGGACGAGATGCTCGAAGCGGCGGAGCAGGTGCAGCGCAAACTGGCTACCTATGAGGCGGTGTACCAGATCCAGCAGGATTTCCGCCCCGGCCAGAATGAATTCCGGTTGCGCTTGAAGCCGGAAGCGCGGACGCTCGGGCTGACCGTTGCTGATTTGGGCGGCCAGCTGTTTGCGGGGTATTTCGGCGAGGAGGCCGTGCGCATACAGCGTGGCCGCGACGATGTGCGCGTACGGGTGCGCTATCCGCTGGAGGAACGGAGAAGCCTGGATGAATTTGATCGTGTACGGATTCGTACGCCGCGCGGGCTCGAGGTACCACTCCGTTCTGTGGCCGATATTGAGTACGGACCGGGCGTATCGGTCATCAACCGCACCGACGGGCTGCGGCGCGTCATGGTATCGGCGGAAGTGCTCGCCCACGGAAACGCGCGCCAGATTACTAACGACATGGAGGCTGCCTTTCTTCCCGAGTTGCGCGAAGCATACCCCGATATCCTGTTCTCCTTTGAAGGGGAGCAGCGAAACGCCGCAGAATCGCTGAACAGCCTGGCTATTCTCTACCCGCTGGCTTTGCTCGCCATTTACGCCATCATCGCCACCATGTTCCGTACATATCTACAGCCTTTTGTCATTCTGGTAACGGTGCCCTTCGGCATTATCGGCGCGGTGGTCGGCCACCTGTTGCTCGGCTACGACCTTACCATGATGAGCATGTTCGGGATGGTCGCGCTGTCCGGCGTGGTAGTGAACGACGCCATCGTGTATATCGAATGCGTCAACAACTATCTGAAACAGGAAATGGGATTTGCGGACGCATTGCGTGCCGCCGGCGTGCGCCGGTTCCGGCCCATCCTACTCACGTCGCTGAGCACCATCGGTGGGCTCACGCCCATGCTGCTCGAACGGGACGTTCAGGCGCAATTCCTGATTCCAATGGCCATCTCCATCGCCGCGGGTGTCGCGTTCGCTACCGCGCTCACGCTCATACTGGTCCCCAGTCTCATGCATGTGGTCAACGACCTGCGCCTGTTTGTGCGCTGGTGGCGCGTGGGCATCTGGTCAAAACCAGAATGCGTCGAGCCCGCGTATGTCATGGCGTACGAACAGGAACGGGACCAACTCAAAGTACCCGGCGCGATTGAGGAGTTGATCAAACGGTTGAAGGAGTAGCCTTATGTTTTCTTGCAATGATGCGCATCCGGCGCGGAAGCCTGTGCAATCGCGCCCGGGGCGCCTTATCGCGGCTGTGACGCTTGCCCTGACAGGCATTATCGTTCCCGAAGGCGCGACAGATGACTTTGAAGAAGGTGCATCTGTAATGATGTTAACCCTGGAAGCCGCACAGCGCCGCGCTTTCGCCGACAATCCGAATTTACACGCCGTTGAAGCGCGTGTGCGTCAAGCAACCGAGCAGGTGCGCCAGGCCAGGGCAGCTTTTTTCCCTGCCGCCAGCCTGGAATGGAACGCGACGCATACGCGTTTGCCTGACAACGTTGTACGCCAGACGCGCAATGAAATACGCAGCGGATTCATGGCAACCATGTCGCGTAATTTGATGATACCCGCGCCGCCGCTGCAAACTGCCTCGAGTCTTGCTTCCGCCGCGCACCAGAGCAGCGCCGCATATAACGCCGTGCCCGATTCCGTGGATAACTACAGTGTTAGCGTCAGCGTGGGCTATGTGCTGTTCAGCGGTTTTGCCCGTAAACACGCCTATGCCATGGCGCGTTTCGGTGAACAGGAAACCCGGGCCGCCGCCGATGAGGCCCGCCGCCTCATCCTGGAAGCGGTGGCGCAAACCTATTACGGAGCGCAATTGGCCCATGAACAGGTTGCCATTACAACAGCCGATACGGCCTTCAACATGCGTTTGCTCAATGAAGCCCGCGCACGCAATCGTGTGGGCGAAGCGTCCAGGTCTGAGATGCTCAATTTCGAGGTGCGTTATCGCGCATCCAAGGCGCGGCACATTGCCGCCGAACAGGAACTGCGCCTGGCGTTTATCGCCTTGGCTGCGCTCATGGGCATTGATGACGCCGCACTGCCGGAGAACACGTTGTTGACGCCGTTCGAACCGGAGACCGAGGCGGACATGGATTTGCCCGATTTTGATCCATTGTTTGAACACGCATGGCAAACACGTCCCGACCTCGAAATGAGTCGCCAAACCGCAAAACGCGCCCAGGCAAATATCGGCCTGCAACAGGCCGGCTATTATCCTTCCGTTACCGCTTTCATCTCGAAAGACGCCGCACGCACCGGCAGCGGAAATTTTGACAGCGAAGACGTCTCGACCACAATTGGCGTGGGGTTCTCTTATGACCTGTTCATCGGCGGAAGACGCCGCGCGATCGTTGCCGAAGCGCGTCAGGGACATAAAGAGGCCGAACATCGGTTGCGCGCAGCGGAAATCGCCGTGGCCGAGGAACTGCGTGAAGCGTTAAGCCGCCTCGAAGCGGCGCAGCAGCAACTGCGTCTTCAGAGTGAAACCGCCACTTACGTGGAAGAGAATAGGGACATGACCGAAAAGGAGTTTCGTGCGGGGCTTGTGTCGCTGGCGCTGCTGAACCAGGCGCAACGCGACCTGGTCGAGGCCCAGGCAACCCTTGCGCTTGCCCGCGTCTCTTTGCGCGCCGCCTGGCACAATTTGCGCACGGCTACCGGAGAAACAATTGCCGAGGCGCATACTGAAACTATAGATAATCCGTTAATGTAGAACTTTGCGGGCGCCCACACACACGCTTGAACGGTATCAACCACGTTAGCGCATAAGGGAATATTTGATGGGATATGAACCCAGTAATCCAATAATAGTACAAGGGGACAGTACGGTGCTGGTGGAAGTCCATGCGCCCAAATACAATGAGGCGCGAGACGCGCTGTCCCGGTTTGCCGAGCTGGTCAAATCCCCCGAGCACGTGCATACCTATCAAATTACCCCGCTGTCTATTTGGAACGCGGTCGCGGCGGGCTATCGCGTCGCGGAGATGCTGGCAGTACTGACGACCTACTCGAAGTACGATGTCCCCAAACACGTGCTGCGGGAAATCGAGGAGTACGCTTCACGTTACGGCCGC